>CAZHFT010000010.1:9199-13055 GCA_964531875.1 uncultured archaeon
TATCCTTCTTTACTTCCTTTTGAATCGTTGCCTTAATCTGCTTTGTTAAACTCATAAAAAAAACCTTATAAAATAAGTTGCTTTCTTAGTTATTCCTATTAGAGAACACTTATAAATATTACTCTAACCTCTCATTTGATTTTCTGGTTTTAAAAATAGTTTTGATAAAAGAATAATTAATGAAATGCGATAGATGTAAAAAAAAGTCAGTAATCGTGCTACCCTATGGACCACATTATTTTTGCAAACCCCATTTTTCTCAATTTTTTGAAAAACGAGTACGCAAAACAATTAGATTAAATAAATTAATTCCATACGGAGAAAAAATAGCAATAGGAGTTAGTGGTGGAAAAGACTCAATGTTAACATTATATTTAATTAATAAAATTTTTAAAAACAAAAACAAAATTGAAGCAATAACCATAGATGAAGGAATTAAAGGTTATCGAAATAATGCAATAGAACTAGTTGAAAAATATTGTAAAACAAATAAAATAAAATTACACAAAACAACATTCAAAGAAACATTCAATACAACAATGGATAAAATAATGAAAAAAATAAATTCAAATGAAAAACTCGGGAGTAGTTGTGGTTACTGCGGAGTATTTCGAAGAGAATTACTAAATCGAAAAGCACTTGAAATAAAAGCAAACAAAATAGCAACTGGACATAATCTTGATGATGAAACACAAAGCATAGCAATGAGTTTTTTTAACCATGACTTAACAAGACTTGCAAGATTAGGTGAAACTGCAGGAATAAAAAAATACTCAGGATTTGTTCCAAGAATAAAACCACTTTACAATACTCCTGAAAAAGAAATAATTGCCTACTGTTCATTTCACTCAATACCCTATTATTTACATGAGTGTTGTCCGTACTCTTGGATGGCAAAAAGAAACCATTATCGACAAGCACTTAATGAATTAGAAGACAATATCCCCGGAACAAAACACTCAATAATTGCTTCTTTTCAAGAACTAAAACCATTACTAATAAAAAAAGAACAAGAAAAATCAGGAAAAATAAAAAATTGTAAAAAATGCGGAAACATCACAAATACTGATTATTGTGCAGTTTGTAGACAATTAGAAAAACTTGAAAAATCAAAACCAAGTAAACAAAAAACAAGAAGTGCAAAGAAAAAGTCCTTTTTGAGTTGCACTGAAACAAAAGGGCTTTTAGAAAAGAAGTAATACTCCCTCAACACAACTTATTTATGGTAAAATACAGAGCAGAGGCACAAAGAACAAAAATTAGAAGAGCCAGTTTAGTTACGAAAACTCACAGACACCTACCTTCAATTCCAAGGCCTAGAATACTTGACCTCGATGTAAAAGCACATCTTGAGTACACTTCCAGAATAGCACATGCTTTTGCAAATCACCTTGCTAGGAAAAATTTTAGATACACTAATGCTAACCACACACAAAAAATTGTTTCTGGAGCTGATGCTGAAAAAGTCGGATTAGCAGCAGGTCTACATGACCTCGGAAAAATCGATCCTAAAATACACAAAGCAATAGCAGGAACAAAAAGACTTAGCCACCATAAACGAGAACAAATGGAACATCATGTAAATGAAGGCACGAGAATTATTAACGAACAGTGGAACAATCTTCCTAGAACAGGAAAACAAGCAGTGCTTAATGGCGTAAGAACACACCATGAACACTTTGATGGTTCAGGTTATCCTCGCGGATTACACGGAACACAAATTCCAATACACGGGAGAATATTAGCAGTAGCAGATGTTTTTTGCGCACTAACAGAAGAAAGGAGTTACAAAAAAGGAATGCCTACGGCTAGAGCAATGAGACTAATTCAAAAACAAAGTGAAAGGCTCTTTGATCCTTCGCTTGTGAAAGAATTTATTGAATTTGTAGAAAACAGAAATTTTGAACTTTACCGACCAACAAGAAGACCTACTGCTCGAAAATAATTAAAATATTGTTTTTTAATGGGCCTGGGCGGATTTGAACCGCCGATCTTCGCCATGTCGAGGCGACGTCTACGACCAGACTAGACCACAAGCCCACACAAAAATATACTTCCTTTAGGTTTGGAAATTCTTTTAATGCTTCTCTGCTCACTTAACTTTTTGAACTTCAATTAAATTAGAATGTTGTTCTTGTTGAGAATTGTTTCCGGTAATTATTATTGTTTCATCTTTTTTCAAAAACTTTTTTCGTTTCAATAAAATAATAGCTTGAGTAGAATTGATTTTTTGTTTTTTTGATAAAAGTAAAGGGAATACTCCAAAATAAAGAGATAATAATTTTAATGTTCTTTTTGACCAAGTTAAACCAAAAATAGGAATCTTTGTTCTAAAACGAGAAATCATTTGACAAGTAAAACCGCTTTTAGTAAACGCGATTATTTTGTTAATTTCTAAATACTTGCTTAATTGAAAAATTGTTTTTGTAATAGAATCGCTAATACTTTTTCTAAAAAAAGTTTTTACAAAATTAGGAACTTGTTCTTCAACTTCTTCACAAGCAAGACGCATTTCTTTAACTACCGTAACGGGATTATTCCCAATTGACGTTTCTCCAGAAAGCATCAAACAATCAGCTCCATCTAAAACAGAATTAGCAATATCATTAATCTCTGCTCGAGTAGGACAAGTATTCTCAATCATTGATTCAAGCATTTGAGTTGCCACCACTGAAAATTTTCCCGCGTTAATTGCTTGTTTAACAAGCTTTTTTTGAAGTAAAGGAATTGTTTCTCTTTTAACTTCCGCACCCAAATCTCCTCTGGCAACTATTACTCCGTCACATGCAGTAAGAATTTCAGAATAATTTTTTACTCCTTCTTTTGATTCAATTTTTGCAATTAAAATAGAATCAGAACCTGTTCTTTTTTTTAACAAAATTAAATCAGTAGCTGACCTACAAAAAGAAAGTGCAAAAAAAGAAAGTTTTTTTTTCTTAGCCCATTCAATAACTTTGAAATCTTTTTTACTTAAAAAAGACAACCCTAAATTAACACTCGGAATATTTACTCCTTTGTGGTTTCTTAAAATGGAATTTGTTAAAAATTTCAAAACAAGTTTATTGTCTTTTTTAGAAATAACTTTTGCAGAATATTTTGCGTCTTCAAATAAAATTTTTGTACCAACACTAATTTTAGAATAAAAATTTTTATTAAAATAAAATTCGTCTTTTGAAGAGAACCCGAAAGAAAGTTCTTGTGATTTTTTTATTTTTACTTGGTTTTTTAATCCTACTCTTACTTCAGGCCCTTTCAAATCAATTATTATAGGCAATTCAGGAGAAACTTCTTTTATAAGCGAAACAAAAGAAGAATATTCTTCAAAAGACCCGTGAGCAGTATTAATACGAAACGCATTTACTCCAACAGAAATCATTTTTTTTAAAATATTTTTATTAAAACAAGCAGGACCAACAGTGGCAATTATTTTTGTAGAATAAAACTTCATGCAAAATAAAGTGCATTTTTAGTATTTTAACTCTTCGATTTGGGTTTTGGTTGTTTTTTTTTCTTTAATTTTTCTTCAGGGATAGAATCTATTAATTCAGACACTGAAATAGCGAATTTTTTTTCAAAACCGGTTAAATGTTGCATTTTTGCATCAATTTTTTTCAAATAAATATTAATTGCTTTATCTCTTTCAATAATATTTTGAGAAAGTTCTCTTTTGGATTTATTATAATCTTGAATACTCGTATTTATAGTATTAACAAATTGTTGTTTAAACAAATCAAGCGAATCCATTGTCGCATTAAACTTTTCAAGATCTATTTTTTCAACGAGCACATCAACTTGAGTTTCTTTTTCTTTGAGTTGTTTATTCCACGCAACAAGATTTTTTACAAACAAATCATCA
>CAZHFT010000011.1:0-12105 GCA_964531875.1 uncultured archaeon
CCTTTATTTAAAAAAATTGAAAATAAATTCAAATTAATTAAAATAGAAAAAATGAAAAATGGCGCAATCATTGCACATTACAAAATTAAATAATCAAATTGGACTGTGTCCCATGTTAGGTAACACAGGTTCAAACTGACAGTTTTTAGATAAATTTATTAAGTATGAAATTCATACTAATTACAGGGTGATTTTTATGGCTACTGCTATAACAACAATTTCAAAAAGAGGGCAAATGGTTATTCCATAAGAAATACGGGAAGAGTTAAAACTTGAAAATGATTCTGCAGTTGGAATGAAAACTATAAATGGAAAATTAGTTCTGGCCAAAATACAGCTTGAAGACAAAGATTTTGAACTAAAAGAAGATGTTGTAAAAAAACTTAAAAAAAGAGAAAACCAAAAAGGCATCAAAGTAGATAGTTTTGCAAAAAGATACGGGTTAGAATAAAATGTATGCCTTGAAAATTCTTGCTCAGGTAGATCGAATATTCAAAAAATTAATGAAAAAAGACAAAAATCAATTGAATGCAATAAACAAAAAAATAGAAGAAGTACTCAAAAACCCTAAAATAGGAAAACCACTACATTTCCCACTTCAAAATATGCGAAGAGTTCACATAATGAAAAGCTTTGTGTTCATTTACACTATAAACGAAAATGAAAAAATAATAACAATCAGAGAATACGGACACCACGATAACATTTACAAATAAATTGCCAGTTTCAGAACCGCATAGTTTGGGTTCAAACTGACAGCGTTTAAATGCCATTTGTAATCTTTCAGAGTAGATGGATGGACTGAGGCGTTTTTTAATTAGAATCAAATAATTTTGATTAATTCAAATAAATACAGTATTACTCCAACAACTACTCCAACTGCAATCATCATTAGTCCATGGAAGATAACATTTTCTTTTGCAATTTTTCCTATAAAATAACCAAGAGAAAATAAGCTGATTAGGATTATAATAAAAGAGTAAACAAATGCATCAACAACTGAAATTAATTCAAATGTTGCTAAAAAAAATGGGATAATCGCGATAAAAGATACAATGCTTGAACTCAAACCATTTGCCAACCCCATGAAAACTGCTACTTTTTTCATTTCTTTTTCAAGAGTGGTTTTAGAAAGGCTTCGCATTAAATGTTTTTCAAGTTCCATTTTGACTTTTTTTTTCTCAGCTCTCTCTGCCATGTACCCTCCCCATATTCCTGAAATTCCGGTAGAAACAATCACTCCGAAAGATGAGACAATAATTATTTTTGGATCAAAGAGTTGAGCCAAATAAGTTGCAATAAGAATCCCGAGAATTGTTAAAGCGCCGTCAAAAGAATTCATTATAATATATCTTCTAATGACTGCATTTTTCTTTAATAGGTTAAGAAAGTACATGTTATTTCATCATTTTTTTTGGTCTATTCCTATTGGAAGTCCTGGTGCTTCAATGATTTTTTTGTCACCAACAACAACCTTATCCATGCTGTGAATAACCGCGCCAAATTCTTCAATTGTTTTTGTCAGTTCTTCCAAATTAATTTCAGATCCGTCCAAGACAATTTTAACTGATTCAGTTTTTTCATCAATAGCGTAAACAGAAATATTGACATTATGAATTGATTTTGTATCGCCTAAAATCTGTCCAAACTCAGCTATATTTGGTTTGTGTGGTTTCATTACATCTAAAACCAAAACCTTAATCTTTGCCTTTGCTTTTTTATTCATAAAAAATAAGAGGATTTTGAAGTTAATAAATTTTTACATTAATAAAAAAAAAGTGAATTCATTAATAATTTAAACGGCAGTAAAAAATTAACCCGTATTAAACATTCATCTTTTGGAGCAGAGGGGTGGACTTAGGCGATTAATGATGCTGAGCAAGTTTTAATAATTTCAAAGCGCTTATTATATTTAAACAGATTGGCCTTTTGCGTACATCAGGTTCGAACTGACGACACAGATATCTCATAAGACTAAGAAAATGACAATAAGATTCATTTAAACTGTAATAATTCGATACATTTAGTAACATCTTTTTTGTTTACTATAAGAATATTATCTGTCCACGAGGTTATGCAATCAACCACATTGATGTTGTTTTCTCCTAAAAGCGAGAAAACTAAGGCCATTACCCCTTGTGTTTTCATTATTTCTGGATTGGTACGCAGGTTAATTTGGATTAATTTACTTTTTGTATAAAGAACATGAGACCCAAATATATCCCTGAATTTTTGACTATTTGATTCAGCAGTATAAATGGTTATAGTATGCGAGCCATGGATGAGATGATATGTTTCGTTGGATTCTTTTATTTCGCTCAATAGTTTTTCAAGCGCCGAGTCAGATATTTTTTGGGAAAGGACGCAGACACAAATACCAGTTTCTATTTCAAGCTTTGAACCAGCTAGAACTTTTTTTATTTTAGCATCAAAATCTGAAGAAGAACTCATTTTTTGCTGAAAACGACGCAACGCCACAAGAATTGCATCAAAAGACGATTGATTACCGAGCTTCAACTCAGAAGCTATCTGACGAGAAAGAGATGAAAAATTAATCAAATCCTGTTTTAGACAATTCTTGACAGATGGATGTGAATCAATATATTCCTTAACTTGTTGGGCAATACTCATAAACAAACAAAACTACAAAATAAATAAAAATGTTTCATTTTGGACATACTTGTATTTTTCTGTTTTTTTTAGGACATTATTAATAACTATCAGGAAAGCAGAATTAACTTATGGAAAAAATAATTGTGCCTGAAGGATTTTTGTTTGCTGGAATACACAGTGGAATTAAAAAACAAAAAGAAGATTTAGCTCTTTTTTATTGTAAAGACAAATGTAATGCAGCAGGAGTTTTTACAAAAAATTCTTTTAAAGCAGCTCCGGTAAAAATTTGCGAACAAAAATTAAAAAATGGGGAAGCAAATGTTATATTAGTAAACAGCGGAATAGCAAATGCTGTCACAGGAGAGGAAGGAGTCATTAATGCAAAAATAATGGTTGAAAAACTGGCTGAAGAAATAGAAGTTGCAAACAATAATGTTTTGGTGTGTTCTACTGGAATAATCGGAAAACAATTGCCAATGGAAAAAATAATTAATGCATTACCAAAACTTAAAAATGCCCTTGGAAACTCAAAACAAAATGTTATCAGTAGTGCGAAAGGCATCCTCACAACAGATAAGAAAATAAAAATTGTTTCTGATGTCGTGGATGGGGCAAAAATTTTAGCCATCGGAAAAGGAAGTGGGATGCTTAATCCAAACATGGCCACCATGCTTTGTTTTTTCTTTACTGATGCAAAAATAGGCAAAGCCAAATTAAAAAAGGTGCTAAATGGTGCTGTTGGAGATTCATTAAATCAAATTAGCATTGATGGATGCGAAAGCACAAATGACTCAGCAATAATTTTTTCCAATCAGAAAGGTAAAAAAATCGATGAAAACAAATTTTCAATTGCACTAAAAAACATCTCGTATAAGCTTGCAAAACTTATTGTAGAAGATGCTGAAGGCTCGGAAAAAATCATTCTTGTTACCGTAAAAAATGCTATAAATTATAAGCAAGCGAAAGTTATTTCAAAAAAAATTGTGTTATCCGATCTTGTGAAAACATGTGTTCACGGATGTGACCCGAATATTGGAAGGATAATCTCGGCAATTGGGGATTCATCAAACAAATACAAAAATCAAAATATAAAAGTTTCAGTTTGTGGTGACACAGTTTTTGATAATGAAACAATACAACAGTTTGACAAAGACAAGTTAGCTAAAAAAATGAAAAAGAGTGAAATAACCATCGGCATTGACCTGAAGCAGGGAGAATTTAGTGCAAATGCCTTTGGTTGTGATTTAACTGAACAGTATGTGAAATTCAACTCGAAATATTCAACCTAAGTGATAATCATGAAAACACAAGCAATCTTTGAAAAAGAGAAAAAATTTATACATCAAGCATACAAAAGAAAAAAAGTCATAATCGATAAGGGAACAGGATGCTATCTGGAAGATATTGAAAGCAACAAGTTTCTCGACATGGTTGGTGGATTAGGAAGCTGTAGTTTAGGTCATTCAAATCCTGAAGTGATAGATTCGCTCAAAAAACAATCAGAAAAAATTTTCAATGTTACAAATGTATTTTATACTGTTCCTGAAATACTGCTGGCTGAAAAACTAAGTAAGATTTCAGGGTTAAATAAAGTGTTTTTTTCAAATACTGGAACCGAAGCAAATGAAGCCGCACTCAAATTAGCGAAGAAAACAACAGGAAAACAAAAAGTCATCTCTACAATAAACGGTTTCCACGGAAGAACAATGGGTTCCTTAAGCGTGACATGGAAAGAAGAATACAAATCATATTGCAAACCAATGGTTCCCGGGTCTTATTTTATTCCTTATAATGACACGGAAGCACTCAAAGAATCAATTGACAAAAAAACTGCAAGTTTTATAGTAGAACCGATACAAGGTGAAGGCGGAGTTAATATTCCTTCACCTAATTACCTGAAAGAAGTTCAGGAAATATGCGATGATTATGGGTGTAAACTTATCGTTGATGAAGTGTCCACAGGTTATGGAAGAACGGGAAAATACTTTTGTTATCAGCACTCAAAAATACTCCCTGACATAACCACGCTTGCAAAAGGACTTGCGAATGGAATACCTATAGGCGCAACAATAACAAAAGAAGGGATAGAATTCGATAACAAAGAACATGGAACCACCTTTGGGGGCAATCCATTATCAGCATCCGCAGCTCTTTCAACAATAGGTTATCTCGAAAAACACAAGCTTATAGAAAATGCCAAAGAAAAAGGAGAATATTTGATAACAAAACTTGAGAGTATTGCTCAAAAATCAGCACTAATAGATAATGTACGTGGAAAAGGTCTGCTACTTGGGGTAGAATTTGTTAACGGCTGTAGCGACATTGTAGAACTTTCTCAGAAGAAAGGAATCCTTCTAAACACAGTTACAAATAAGACCATCCGTTTGATGCCGCCGATTTCAATAAGTAAAAGTGAGTGCGATTTTTTCCTTGACAACTTTAAGCAGATTTTGGAAGGGTTAGAATGAAAATAGGGATTATAGGAGCGAGTGGTTTTACAGGAAAAAAACTTTTTGAATTGCTTTCAAAACATGAAATAGGTGTAAGTAAAATATTCTCTAATTCATTTGCAGGAAAAAAAACAGTAGATGTCTGGTCCAATTCAAATTGCTCTGAAATGAAATTTTCAGAACTATCAATAAGTGAGGTCAATAAACTTGACCTTGTTTTTCTTGCCACGCCAAATGAAATATCAAAACAAATTGCTCTTAAATTGAAAATTAAAGTTATCGACCTTAGTCAAGCTCATCGTTTTGAAAAAAATTGGGTTTATGGTTTGCCTGAAATTAACAAAGAACAAATAAAACACGCTGAAAAAATTGCTAACCCTGGGTGCTTTGCAACAGCAGCACTATTGAGTGCACTTCCTTTACAAAAAACAGACGTTCAGAACATTATTTTTGACTGTGTAAGTGGTATAAGTGGTGCTGGAAAAAAACAGGCAAAGGCAAATGATTTCAATTATTTGTCTGAAAACTTTTTTGCATACAAAATAACAAAGCATGAGCATAACAAGGAAATAAAACATTTTTTTGGAAACAATTCATTTTTAACTCCTCATGTGGGGCCGTTCAAACAGGGAATAATGTGCACGAGCCACATTATTTTGAATCCTGAATTTGAGAAAAAAGATTTCAAAAAAATATACTCCAAATTCTATGCAAAACATCCGTTCGTTAAAGTAACTGAATCTATTCCAGATATTTCTATGGTCAGTCAAACAAATAATTGTTTTATAGGTGGTTTTGAGTTCGATTCGAACCAGCTTGTAGTTGTGAGTGTTTTGGACAACTTAATTAAAGGCGCCTCGGGACAAGCAATACAGAATATGAATCTGATGCTCGGGTTCAAAGAGAGCGAGGGATTAATATGAAATTGTCAGAAAAAGAATTCGGGCATTATTTGGATAAATTCAGTCATTTTGGCGAAAATTTTGCAGTCATTAAAGTAAGTGGTTCACTGGCTACTGATAAGGATTTCATTTTTGCAATTCAATTTCTCGCAAAAAACAATATTTTTCCTATAATAGTGCACGGAGCAGGGAAGGCTACAGATTCTTTAATGTTAGAAAAAGGAATAAAACTTGTGAAAAAAAATGGATTGCGACAAACATGTGTTTATACGCTCGAATGTGTAGAATATGCCGTGTCCAAAATTAATAAAGATATTGTAAATGAATTGAACAAAAACAATATTATATCCGAAGGCATAGCATTTCCAAAAACCAATAACTTAGAAATCATTCATGAGCTTGGATTTGTAGCCAAAGCAAAGAACATTAAAACTGATGAAATAAAAAGAATTATTTCAGAAAACAAAATACCTATTATAGGTTGCACTATAGATTTTAGTGGTGACAAATTTAATGCGAATGCAGACAATGTCGCATCAGTTATAGCAAAAGTAATGTCTGCAAAAAAACTTATTTTTATAAGCGATGTTCCGGGAGTATTAGACTTGGAAAATAAACTAATTAGCGTTATCAAAAAAGGAGAAATTCCTGAGTTAGTGCAAACAAAAAAAATAATCGGGGGAATGGCTGTAAAGTTGCTTGAAATAGAAGAAATTCTGAAACAATCCTCAAAAATGGAAATTCAGATAGTATCTCCAAAAAATCTCCTGCAAGAATTGTTTTCGTATAATGGAAGTGGGACAATAATAAAATCTTAGAAAATCATTTCAAAAGAAATATCTTCCAAAAGGAAGCTACATTGGTTATTTGAGATTTGGATAACTCCAAATTTAGTTAAAGACAAAAGAGTAATTAGCAGTAATAGTAAATAATCCAAAAACCCAATAATATTGAACTGTATACTTCTTGCGTTTTTCAGGTTTGAACTGACGACACTAAACAGCGAATTGTTTCTAATTCCTGTTTTTTTATAATATAAAAAAACCGATTATTGCTGAAGGAATATTCATTGAAGCAGAAATTATTAATGATTCTTTAAGTTGTTTTTTGAATATTTTTTTTACCAAAATTGTTTCTACTGCAATTACTAGTAATTCAACAATTACAAATGCTGTAAGGTAGTTTTCATTAAAGAAAAAAGAAAGAACAATCCAAACAATCGGTAAAGTTATTGTGTTAATTTTGAGCAAACCAATAATTTCTTTTTTGAAATCATTTTTTAGAATTAAATGAAGCGAAACAAATTCAATAAGGTTAGTTAGTAGGTATGCAATTAAGAAACTTAAAATAAGATTCATTTCTTCGCCTTGAAAACAAAGAATACTGCTGCAAAAATTATTAGTAAAAATGCGCCGAACATAATAACGTAATTAAGTATAGGATTACTGGAGTTAGTGTCAGGAACTTGTTCTTCTGTTTTTAGATTCATTTGTTTTGTTGTTTTGTTAAATGACTCTACTTTGAAAACTGAGTGTCCTGATTTCAAATCAATTTTTTGTGAAGCAATTGCATTAGAAATTTCAATGGATTGTTCTTTTTGAATAGCATAAACCGTAATGTGTGTATTTAATTTGTAAACATTTGTTTTTTCAGTCACAGGGTCAAGTTTATCCTGCCAAATGTTTCCCGTATAATAAAAATTATACTCTGAGAATTCATTTGCATTTGAAACTTCGAACGAAAAACTAGGGCTTGGGCCAACATCGGCAAAAACTACGCTAGTTAAAAGAAACACAAAAATCAAGAAGGGTAGTTTTTTCATAACCAAATAATGCCTCTTTGAAGTATTTTAATTTATTGATTTAAGAATATTTTTCATTAAACCAATTTTGAAAATTACTCCGGGGTATATTTTGAGTTTTTGGGCAAATTAATTCGTAATAATTTGTACTTTTGTATTTGTTAGATTCAAACAGATGGTTATTACTTT
The DNA here is from genome assembly GCA_964531875.1 of uncultured archaeon. Taxonomy (GTDB): domain Archaea; phylum Iainarchaeota; class Iainarchaeia; order Iainarchaeales; family Iainarchaeaceae; genus UBA493. The sequence goes on from CAZHFT010000011.1 coordinate 7,956, forward strand.
TAATGACAGTTTAATCAGTAAGCAAATGCACTAAAAAACTTTATAGTCCATAATTTAAAGTGGTTTCTAAAAAAATACCTAAATTATTTTTTTCTGTCCTTATTTTGGCACTTTTGTTTTCAGTGTATTTTAGGTTTCAGGACTCTGGTTTAGGAATACCTGATGACGATGAATTTTATAATTTTATTTCTGCAATAAAATTGAATATTAATCATTTGAAATATGATTCGCGACTTTATAATTATGAGCATCCTTTTTTAGGTAAAAAAATAATGGGGTTATTTATTGACAAGACAGCTAATTATTCGAACATTCAGCAGATACCCTCAAACTTATATTATTACAATTATCTGGCGGCTCAGGAAATACAGGGGCAGGAATCGGTAATGCGGTTTATGTTGGCACTTTTTGGTGTTCTTGCATTAATTCCTGTATTTCTTATTGGAAAGGAATTATATGGAAACAAGACTGGACTTCTAACTGCAACACTTGTTGGACTTTCAATAGGGTTCATTAATCTTTCAAGAGTGGCCTATCAAGATGCGTTTCTTCCGTTTTTCATGTTATTTGCGTTTTATTTTATTGTGCGTTATATAAAGAGCCCAGAAGAAAATAAATTATTTTCAAAATCAAATTTTTACATTGCTTTAGCTGGTATTTTTTTACTTTTTAGCATTTTGATAAGGGTTGGACAGCCAATTATATTAGTTCTTGCTCTATTTGTAGCTACAATTATTAAAAAAAATACAAAAGACGCAAAACAAGTAGTACTTGTTACGATTTTGATTGCGATTGCAGGGATTATCCTTTATGGGGTTGGTCCAATAGAAAAAACATTAGAACTACAGGGTGAAAATATTATCCCCCTTGGCATTCAAATGAATTTTTTACCTGGGTTAATTTCACAAGGGTCATTGGCATTTTCGATATTAATGTTAATTGGCATTTTTGGGTTTTTCACTGCCAATAAAAGTATTCCAATTCTAAAAAAATTTAAACTGTGGTACGATTCTCTTGAGAATGAAAAAAATTTATTAGTAGTAACAATGGGGTTGGCATTACTTAGTATTTTCTTAACTGCGGCGGGCGGTTCGCCAAGATATTATATGGTGTTAACAATTTTTCCTATTCTTCTTGTTTCAGATTATTTTATTAGAAATGCGAATAGTTTCAAATATATTTTAGTAACTTTAATTATCTTATTGGATATTGGTGCATTATTTTTAGTTGGTCCTTTTTTTATAGATTATACAGTACTTGGATTACAGCCAAAATACAAAGATACAGACATAAGTGATTTACTAACTTCAGTAAAATTTATTCAGGAAGAGGACTCTGGTTCTCAGTATCTTACAAATGAAGAATTTCTCATTTTAAGGGATAGAAAAGCAATTCCAATACCTCCTCGGGCGACCTATTATAAGGAGTCTAAAAACTGTACTAAAGAATATTTTGAATCGCTTAAAGGAACATTTATTTTATATGTAAAAGGAAATGCTGATTTGGATAAAGATAAATGGCTTTGCAGAGAATTGGCAGAAATTAAAATTACTTTTATAAAAAGAATATCTGAAAAGTATGAAATTTATAAAATTGAATAAAAACCGAGTAATTCTTGCATTATAACGTGTATTTTAAAAGCGTCACTTAAGAATATTTATGTATGGCTCTTTCAATAAAAAAACTTTCGATTTCTATAGGTAAATTAGATTTATTGCATGATGAGAGTGTTGGAATTTCTGATGGTTCTAAAGTAGGGTTGATTGGTAGAAATGGGGTTGGAAAAACAACTTTGCTTAAAGCAATTCTTGGGAAAATTGATTATTCTGGCAAAATTGAATTTAATGGTAAGGTTGCTTATTTTTCTCAAAATGTTGATTTGGATTTAGAAAAAACCGTAAGAGAAACAATCGAAGAAAGTGCTACAATTCATCGTCAAGAAAATTTTAAGGATGAATTAAAAGAAATTGAAAAAAAACTTTCTGATTCTGCGACTTATTCTTCTGATTCTGCAAAGTTAACTAAACTTACTCTGCGTTACTCTGAATTGCTTACAAAAAAAGCAGAGCATGAACAACCTAAGTCAACAAATAATTTAAAACCTATTTTACAAAAACTTGGGGTTCAAGAATCTTGGCTTGATCAAACAGTTAAATCGCTTTCTACTGGACAGCGTACTATAATTGCACTTGCTCAAATTTTGTCTTCGGATGCAGATTTTCTTTTATTGGATGAACCAACAAACCACTTGGATTTTAAAAGATTGGATATTTTAGAAAATTATTTGAAAAACTTTAAAGGGACTGTATTTATGGTTACACATGATAGGTATTTTCTGGATAAGGTGTGTGACACAATTTTAAAAATAGAAAATGGAAAACTCAAAAAGTATAATGGTAATTATTCAGCACACTTAAAAGCACGTGAAGCAACTTTTGAAGCTCAAAAAACAGCTTATGCTCTTGAAAATAAATATATTGCAAATGAAAAAGATAAAATTGCGCGTATAGGAAAGAGTCCATTAAAAGTTAGTCAAGGAAAATACAGGGAAAGACAATTAGAAAAAAGAAAAGTATTAGAACGACCTGATTTGGATAAATCAAAATTTGAAACTCATTTTGAAGCGGCTCCAATTAATTCAAATACTGTTTTAGAAATTGTGGATTTAACTATTGGGTATTCTAAACCGTTGGTTAAAGACATTACTCTTAATATTGGTCCTGGAGACCACTTTGTTCTTATTGGGGAAAACGGAATTGGTAAAAGTACTTTTTTTAAAACAATTGAGGGTAGAGTGCCTAAGCTTTATGGGGAAATAATTTTTGATTCCCATGCAAGATTAGGTTATGCTGATCAAGAATTAAAAGATCTTACAAGCGATTCTACGCTTTATGATGAAATTTATAGTTTGTTAAAAGACCATGGAAAAACCCGACAAAATCTTTCAATGGTTGGTTTTGTTGCTGATAGGGAAGTTTCTAAAAAAATTTCAAAGTTATCCATGGGTGAAAAATCAAGACTTAATCTTCTTAAAATTTTAATTAAAAAACCAAATTTACTTCTTTTAGATGAGCCAACAAATCATCTTGATATTGATGCACGTGAAATTATTGAAACGGCATTTCTAAATTATGATGGTGCGATTCTTGCAATTTCTCACGATAGGTATTTTATAAAAAAAATTGCTCAAAGATTATTAAAAACAGAAAATCAAACAATTAAAGAAATTCCTGTAAAATTAATGGGTTAATTTTGTGAAAATTATTAATTTAATAACTTTTAATTTTTTGAATTTATTGTAGTTCACGTCTTAGAATTTTGTGTGCGTGGTTTAGTTTTTTGAATTTGTCAGTACTTCCAGCGGGAGTATCTGGATGAAATTCTTTAGCTAGTTCTTTGTATTTTTTGTCTATTATTTCAAGGTCGTGGGTATCATGTTCAACCCCTAAGAATTCTCTTGCATCTTTTCTTTCATTTTCAATTTCAAGGTCTTCTTGAAATTCATGAGAAAACTCTAGTATTGTTTTTTTTTCAGAAAGAACCAAATCAATTTCTATTTCAAGTAATTTCATGCAAAGATATAGGTTTTCAATAAATGTTTTTTGTGAATTGTTACTGTAATACATTCGATGTTCTTTTGAATACCAAGTTACTGAGGCTTTGGCTTTTTTTCTAGCAACTGATTCAAGTGGAATTTCAACGTCATCTTTGTTGATTTCGAGAAGTTTTAAGTTTTCAATTATTTTGTTTTTGAATTGTAATGCTCTTCTATTAGACGATGTTTTCATTGGCAATGCTTCAACTTCATGTCCTTTTATTTTTACTTTACTCATTAAACTCACCAAAAATAAAGCGCTAATTCGCCTATATAAGAAAATTCCCCTAAGAAGGTTTATATTCCTTCCCAGAACCAGTTAGAGGGCATAATTAGGGCTTTTGTGCTTAGTATTTTTTTAAGTTTTTTTTTTAAATTAAATTAAACTAAAGTTTAATGAATTTTTCGGAGAAGAAGTTATTTGGTGTTAAAATTAAAACAAATTTAGATTGTATTCCTTGTTTTCAAAAACAAATATTAAAAGCAGTAAGGCTGAATGTTTCAGATAAAAAAATCCAGGAAAAAATTTTAAGAAAAACCATGCAAACATTACTT
>CAZHFT010000012.1:0-10792 GCA_964531875.1 uncultured archaeon
AAAATTACAAATCAAGAAATAAAAGCTATTGAAACAGAGCTAAAAGACAGTATGAAAGAACAGGCTTCAAAGCTAGATGTTCTTGAAGAAGAGATTGATATTTCATTACAAAGAATTATTGCTTATGAACAACTTAACAAAATGAATTCGCTTGTTACTTTAGAAGCTTGGGTTCCTGAGGAAAACTTGGAAAAATTCAAATCAACAATAAAAAAAGTTTGTAAAGAATATTACATGGAAGTAGAGGAAAAAGAAGAAGCTCCAACTAAATTTGATAATCATCCTCTAATTCAACCTTTCGAGATTATTACTGAACTTTATTCAGTACCAAAGTACAAACAATTTGACCCAACCCCTGTGTTGGCTATTTCCTTTGCAGTATTTTTTGGTTATATGCTAACTGATTTTTTTTATGGATTAGTTCTATTAGGAATAGCGGTTTTAATGTACAAAGGAATGGGTAAGTACAATCCAGGAATGAAAAAATTTAGCGTACTGTTAATGTGGCTTGGAATATTCACTGCCCTGCTTGGAGCGTTCTTTAAATCATATTTAGGTGACTTTTTTCCAAGGATAGGGATAGAAATGCCTGGGGTTCTTGATCCTCTAAGCCAAGTAATGGAAGCCATAATACTTTCGCTTGCAATTGCAGCAGTACATCTTTTCATAGGCCTTGTAATAGGGTATTATGAAAATGCAAGAAAAGGTAAAATGATTGATGCATTGGGACAACAGGGAGTTTGGTTGTTTTTACTCATAGGCGGAATAGCCGCGCTTATAGGTGAAGGCATTTTTTCTACGATTGGTCTGGGGCTAATTGGTTTGGCAGTAATAATTCAATTGGCTTACAATTACGTTCAGAGCGGTCCAATTATTTCCACACTTAGCCTATTCAACATATCGGGATTTTTAGGGGATGTGTTTTCATACGCTAGGTTAACTGCTCTTGCTATTGGAACTGCAGGAATTGCTTTGGCAGTTAATTTCATGGCGTTAATGGTGGTGGATATGGTTCCTGTTGTTGGAATTATTTTTGGAATAATGATTTTTATTGGCGGACACATTTTCAACATGGTCATGAATGGCCTCGGAGCATTTATTCATGCTCTTAGATTACACTTCCTTGAGTTTTTCTCTAAGTTTTATGAAGGCGGAGGAAAACTTTACAAACCGTTTTACGCTTTAAGGAAAAATAACTATACGGAGGACGACTAAATGATCGAAGTAACTATGGGAACGGCTTTTGCAGTTACGGGTGCAGCACTTGCTTTGGCAGGGACTGGAATCGCAACAGCAATAGGTGTTGGAGCAGCTGGAGTATCAGCAGCAGGCGCAGTAGCTGAAGATAAAGAAAACTTCAAAAATGCAATTGTGTTCCAAGCAATGCCACAAACCCAGACAATTTACGGTTTTATCACCGCGCTCTTCATCATTATGGGTGCAGGACTTTTAGGAGAAGGTGCAAATCTTTCTACTGAAGCAGGCCTTGTAATGTTAGGTGCAGGATTAATCGTAGCATTAACTGGAATCTCAGCTATCTTCCAGGGACAAGTTTCCGCAGCAGGAATAGCAGCATCAGCAAAGAATCCAGATGCGTTCGTGCCAGGAATTGTTTTCTGTGGACAGGTTGAAACACCAGCAATCTTCGGATTTATTGCCGCATTGATTGTATTGGTAGTTGGTTTAGGAGTTCTGGGATAAAATCCAGTTCCCCTAAAATCAGCAAAAATAAAAAAAAGAGTTGATAACATGCAAGTGTATGGAAACAAAGAAGGATTGAATAACGAAATTGAGCACAAATATACGATTCAAGTAAAAGAGATATTTGATGCTGCAGAAAGTGAAGTTAGTGAAATAATCAAAGAAGCCGATGAACGTGCTGAAATGATTATTGAACAAGCAAAAACTGATGCGGAAATTGCTTCAAGAGAAGCAATGCAGAGAGTTTTAAATGAAGAAAAACTTAATGCAAAAAGAAAATTTGAAGACGCAAGAGAAAAACTCATTTTAGAAGTAATTAATAAAGTAAAAAATAAGTCAAAAGAAATTTCAAAAAGTAAGGAATATCTTGCATTCTTAAAATCAAATAATCCTAATGAAAAATCTGCAAATGTATATGGAAGCGAAACCGTATATAAAAAAATATTTCCAAAAATGAAAATTGATAACTCAATTATTGGAGTAAAAATAATGGCGGAAGATGCAGTATATGACTTTACTCTTGAAAATTTGATTAATTCAAACGATGAAGTTGTAAGGCGAACAATAACTACTGAAATGTTTAAGGAGTAATTTAAAATGGAAATACAAGCACTGGCAGTAATCGGAGCAAGTACAGGCGGATTAGCCGCGGTTCTAGGCTACGCTTATTGGCGAGTATCAGGAGTAATGCCATTTTTATATGCTAACTCTAGAATACATGCCCGAAGCAACCACATGCTTAACAAAGCCAAGACTGAATCACTCGTTGATGCAAAAAATCTTGGGGAAGTAATCAATACTTTGCAAGATACTGATTATGGTCAACATATAGAAAGTAATTCTGATTTAAGACAATTACATTCTTCAATTGAAAAAGGATTTCTTGAATCAATTAAAGACATGAGAAAAAGTTCTCCTAAATCAATTCATTCCATTATGGATGCTTATCTTGGATTGTGGGAAGCAAAAATAATCAAAACATTTTATAGGCAAAGATTTACTCAGGGTGAAGAAGTAGCAAAACCAGTGGATGAAGTAATTGCTTTTCCAGTTGGGGATCTTGATGCTGAAAAAATAAAACATTTAAATGAAACAAAAACAATTGCAGACTTGAAAGTTGTACTGAACAATACGGTTTACGCAAAAGCGTTTGAGGAAAAAGCAGAATCATTAGAAGAATTTGAAATTGCATTAGATAAAATTGTATTTGAAGAATTTGTTAAATCTGTTACTACTGCAAAAATACAAGACCGAGAAGTTATACTTGATTTATTTAATACTAAATTTGATATTTTGAATCTTTTGGTTTTACTAAAATGTGAAGCAAGAGATATTAATGAAGATAAAAGAAAAAGATTATTGATTGAGAATGATTCAATGCTTTTCAAAAGAGCAGATACTCTTGTGTATGCAAAAGGCGTGAAAGACCTTGTGGATAAATGTAAAGGGTTAGAGTATTACTCTGCACTTGAAACTGCACTTGGAGAGTATGAGGGGGATAATTCATTGAGCCATTTTGAAAAGGAACTGTTGAAGCTTTATATGAAAAAAGTTGACAATCAAGAGTTGGCACATTTTCAAGGGCCGTTTCCATTGATTGCATTTCTTGTAAAAAAGGAACTTGAACAAAGAAATTTACTTATTATTACTAAAGGAATTGACTCTAACTTTTCAAAACAAGAAATAAAGGAGTTGATAGTATGATTGTACTTGGAAATCCTGAGTTTGCATTAGGAATGAAACTTGCAGGAGTAAAAGAAAGTTTTGGAATAAAAAACAGAGCACAAGCTCTTGAAATTTTAAAAGGAATTGATTCTGAAGAATTTATTATTGCTAATAACAGCATTACTGAAATTGTTCCTGAATTAAAGGAAATGACTAATGTTGTTACTGTTCCTGATTCTGCTGAAGGATTTGGAACAATTGATGATTTAAAAGAAATAATTAAATCTGTTGTAGGGATAGAGCTGGAGGTTTAAAAATGGCAAAACAAAATACAATAACAGGAAAAATAGCAAAAATTTCTGGCCCAGTTGTAATAGCAAAAGAAATGAAAGGGTCAAAAATGTACGACATAGTAAGTGTTGGTAAGGAAGAACTACTTGGAGAAATAATTCAATTAAGGGGAGAACAAGCAGTTATTCAGGTTTATGAGGAAACTGCAGGATTAATGCCTGGAGAAAAAGTAGTTTCTACTGGTGAGCCTCTACAACTTGAACTTGGTCCAGGATTACTAACTTCTATTTATGATGGAATAGGTAGACCACTTTCCAAAATTGCTGAACAGTCAGGTGACTTTATTGCCAGAGGAATCAAGGCTGATACTCTAGACCACAAGAAAAAATATGATTTTAAAGCACTTATAAAAAAAGGAGATAAAATAAAAACTGGACAAATAATTGGTTCAGTTAAAGAAACAAGTTTAATTGATCATAAAATAATGGTTCCTATGGGTATTGAAGGAACAATTGAATCAATTACTTCTGGAAAATTTACTGTTGATGAAACAGTTGCAATAGTAAAAACAAAAAAAGGAAAAGAAAAATTAACAATGCTTCAAAAATGGCCTGTTAGAAAACCAAGAAGTTTTAAAGAAAAACTTATTCCTAAAATTCCATTAATTACTGGACAAAGAGTTTTCGATACTTTTTTTACTTTAACTAAAGGCGGAACTGCAGCTATTCCTGGTCCATTTGGTGCAGGGAAAACAGTTTCACAACAACAGCTTGCTAAATGGAGTGATGCTGAAGTAATTGTTTACATTGGTTGTGGGGAAAGAGGAAACGAAATGACTGAAGTATTAACCGAGTTCCCTGAACTTAAAGACCCTAAATCAGGAAAACCATTAATGGAAAGAACAATTATGATTGCGAACACATCTAATATGCCTGTTGCAGCAAGAGAAGCTAGTGTTTATGCTGGTGTAACAATTGCTGAGTACTATAGGGATATGGGTTATAATGTTGCATTAATGGCAGATTCAACTTCTCGTTGGGCAGAAGCAATGAGAGAAATTGGTGCAAGGTTAGAAGAAATGCCTGGTGAAGAAGGTTATCCAGCTTACTTGGCTTCAAGACTTGCTCAGTTTTATGAAAGAGCAGGAAGAACAATTAATCTTAATGATTCAAATGGTTCAGTTTCAATTATTGGTGCAGTTAGTCCTCCTGGAGGAGACTTTTCAGAACCAGTAACTCAGAATACATTAAGAACAACTAAAACATTTTGGGCATTAGACGCGTCTTTAGCTTACAAGAGACACTTTCCAAGTGTTAATTGGTTAACTTCATATTCTTTGTATAAAGATAAGGTTGAAGATTATTTGAAAAACAAAGTTGCTAAAGATTTTCCTGAATTAAGGGATACAGCAATGAAACTTTTACAAAAAGAATCTGAATTGCAAGAAATTGTTCAACTTGTTGGACCTGATGCACTTCCTGAAGATGAAAAAGCAATCATTTTCATTACTAAATCAATAAGAGAAGACTTTTTGCAACAAAATGCTTTTCATGAAGTTGATTCGTATTGTTCTTTTGAAAAACAATATGCTATGCTGAAAACAATTCTTTCTTTCTATGAAAAAATTCTTTTAGCAATTAAATCAGGAGTAAAAGTAAACAAAATTACTGGTTTGAAAGTAAATGAAAGAATTGCAAGAATGAAATACGAATCAGATTTTGAAAAAGAAACTTCTGAAATAGCAAAAGATATTGATAAAGAGTTGAATAAACTAAAAACTAAGGACGCAATTAAGGAGGTGGCACAGTGATAAAAGAATACACATCCACTAGTGAAGTAACCGGTCCGTTAATGGTTATTGAAAAAGTAAAAGGAGTTGCTTATGCAGAACTTGTAGAAGTAACAACAAGCGCAGGCGAAAAAAGACTTGGGCAAGTTCTTGAAATAACTGATGACAAAGCAGTTGTTCAGTTATTTGAAGGAACATCAGGTATTGACACTAAAAATACAAAAACAAGGTTCACTGGAGAAACAATGAAAATTGGAGTATCTAAAGAAATGCTTGGAAGAACATTTGATGGTGTTGGAAGACCAATAGATAAAGGTCCGCCAGTAGTAGCAAAGAAAAGACTTGACATTAATGGTGAAGCAATTAATCCTTATGCAAGAGATCTTCCTGATGACTTTATTCAAACAGGAATTTCAACAATTGATTTGAATAACACTCTTGTTAGAGGTCAAAAATTACCAATTTTTTCAGGTGCTGGTTTACCACATAATCAACTTGCTGCACAAATTGCAAGACAAGCAAGCGTTCTTGGAACAAAAGAAAGTTTTGCAGTTGTATTTGTTGCAATGGGAATAACTAATGAAGAAGCACTTTTCTTTAAAGACGAATTTAGAAGAACTGGTGCTTTTGAAAAAACAGTTATGTTCTTGAATCTTGCAGATGATCCTGCAATTGAAAGAATCATTACTCCTAGAATTGCATTAACTACAGCAGAATATCTTGCTTATGAATTAGGAATGCACGTTCTTGTAATAATGACTGACTTAACAAATTATTGTGAAGCATTGAGAGAAATCTCTGCTGCAAGAAGTGAAGTTCCTGGAAGAAGAGGATATCCTGGTTACATGTACACCGACCTTGCCACCCTCTACGAGAGGGCGGGAAAAATTAAAGGCAGAAAAGGATCTGTTACTCAGATTCCAATTATTTCAATGCCTGATGATGATATTACTCATCCAATTCCAGACTTAACTGGTTACATTACTGAAGGACAGTTTGTACAAAATCGTTCTTTACACCAACAAGGAATTTTTCCTCCTGTTGATGTTCTTCCTTCTCTTTCAAGATTGATGAAGAGTGGAATTGGTAAAGGAAAAACAAGAGAAGACCATGCAAATGTTTCCGACCAAATTTATGCTGCTTATGCGCGGGGTAGAGAAGTTAGAGACCTTGTAGCAGTAATTGGAGTAGAATCTCTTGATGACTTTGATAAAAAGTACTTGGTTTTTGCAGATGATTTTGAACAAAAGTTTGTAAAACAAGGGTATGATGAAAATAGAAACATTAAGAAAACTCTTGCAATTGCTTGGGATTTACTCGCAATTTTACCAGAGTCTGAATTAAAAAGAATAAATAAAGAATTTATTGAGCGGTATCATCCTGCTCATAAATCTAAAAAATAAGTTTTTTTGAGTTGATAAAAAAATGGCAAAACAAGTTAAAGCAACAAGAATGGCTCTTCTTCAAACAAAGAAAAAATTGAAGTTAGCTTCTAAAGGGCATAAACTTTTGAAAGAAAAAAGAGATGCGTTGGTTTCAGAGTTCTTTAAATCACTTAAAGAAATTAAAGACCTTAGAAAAGAAATTGGCTCTGATTTGTCTTCTGCTCAAAAGTCTCTTCATAAAGCTCAGGCAATTCAAGGAGAAATTGATGTTGAAAGATTTGCGCTTGGAGTTTCTTCAGGCGTACAAGCAGATTTTTCCACTAGAAAAATAATGAGTGTTTCTGTTCCTGAAGTAAAAGAAATTAAAGTTGATTATAATTGGTATGGTTATTTTGAATCAACTGTAGAACTTGATGATGCAGTAACAAAATTTAGGGGGTTATTTCCTACTCTTGTTAAACTTTCTACAAAACAACTTGCGCTTAAAAAAATTGCTGAGGAAATAACTAAAACTAAGAGAAAAGTAAATTCTCTTGAATATATTATTGTTCCTCGTCTTGAAAGCGAAAAGAAAATGATTTCTTTTAAACTTGAAGAACAAGAAAGAGAAAGTTTTACTCGTTTGAAAATCATTAAAGCAAAAGCTGAAGCACAATGAAGAAAAGCATTGAAAAGGAAGCCAAATTATACCTACTAATGAGCATTGGCGCTATGTTTGCAGAGTTTACAATGATACTTGGTTTTTTTATTGCGTTTATTGCTCTTCTTTTTTGGGCAAAAATTATTTAATTACTTTTTTTTAGTTTTATTTTCTAAAGCATTATTTCTGTTCCTTTTTTATGAACTTGATTTATATAATAAGTTGATTCTAAATCGTTTTTTTCAAATGCTTCTTTCATTGTTTTACCAATATTTTCTGCTTTTTCTTTGTCGTTAGTAATTGCAAAAATACTTGGTCCTGCTCCAGAAATACTGCATCCATCTGCTCCTGCGGAGAGTGCTGATTTTTTTACTTCATTAAATCCAGGGATTAATGGTGCTCTTACTGGTTCAATTATTTCATCATTAATGCATCGTGAAAATAAAGAATAATCATTTTTTGCAAACGCACTTGCAATTAAACAAGCATTTGCCATGTTGTTAATGAATCCGTCCATTGAAACTTTATCTGGTAAAACTTCTCTTGCTTTTTTTGTTAGTAATTTGAATTCTGGTCGAGCAATAACAATAATTAATTCATCAATACAACCTAATTTTACAATGTCTAATGGTTGTTTGTTTCTTGTTAAAGTAGCTCCTCCTAAAAGTGAAGGTGCAGTATTATCTGCGAAGAATCCCCCGCTTACAAATGATTCTGCAGTTGTTGCCGGAGTAATTAATTCTTTTACACTTAATTTTTCCCCGTAAAGATAATTTGCTGCAAATGCGCCTGCTGCTGCTGAAGAAGCACTACTTCCTAATCCTGAGCCCGAAGGAACTCCTTTTTCAATTTTTAATTCTACTCCTCCAGTTACTTTAATTTTTTTTAATACTTCTAATGCAGCGATTCCTGCAGTGTTTTTTTCTGCTTCTAATGGAAGATTAGTTTCACCAGTTATTTCACTAATGAGTACTCCTTCTTCAATTTTTCTTGCATATACAGTATCCCCTAGTGAATCAATTGCTAATCCAAGAACATCAAATCCTGGGCCAATATTTCCTATGGATGCCGGAGTAAAGACTTTTATCCAACTCATTTTTTTTCCTCGATTATTTTTTCAATTGAATTAAGGTTTGCATCGATTATTTTTGGTTGGTTTGCAAATTTATTTTCTTTATTTTCATGGTATTCCTGAATTGATTTAGAAAACTTTGCACCATGTGCAGTAATAATTACAACTACTTTTTCGTCTGGTTTTATTGTTCCTTTTTTAACAAGTTTTTTTAATCCTGCTAATGCAGTTCCTGAATTTGGACAAACGGATATTCCGCTAGCATCAACAATTGTTTTAGCATCCATTAATTCTGTTTCACTAACTTGTTCCATTACTCCGTTGAAATATTTTAGTTCTCTAACTGCTTTTTTAAAACTAACCGGATTTCCAATTTGAATTGCCGAAGCAATTGTTTTTTTTGCTTTAATTGGTTTTAATTCTGCCCAATTATTAATGAAACTTTCATATAGTGGAGGCGCTGCTTCTGTTTCAACTCCTGCAATTCTTGGTATTTTAGTAATTATTCCTAAATCAAATAATTCTCTTAATCCTTTCCCTAATGCTGAAATATTTCCTGCATTCCCCACAGGTATGATAAACCAATCTGGTACGTTCCATTTTAATTTTTGTACTACTTCTATTCCAATTGCTTTTTGTCCTTCGATTCTTATGCTATTCATTGAGTTTAATAAGTAAATTTTGTGTTTTGCAGTTAATTCTTTTACTAGTTTCATGCAACCATCAAAATCTGTTTTTAATCCAATAGTTGTTGCATTATAAGAAATTGCTTGAGCTAATTGTTCAAAACTTATTTTTCCTTCAGGTAACAAAACTATTGCTTCAATTGTTTTTGAGTTTGCTGCATAAGCTGACATTGCAGCAGAAGTATCGCCTGTACTTGCACAAGCAACTTTTTTTATACCTAAATAATTTGCCCAACTTACTCCTGCAACCATTCCCCTATCTTTAAAAGAGAGAGTTGGTGGACTCATTCCTTCATGTTTAAACCATAAATCTTTTACTCCAAAATAGTCTTGGACTTTTTCATTTGCTTGGTAAAGTGGAGTGTCTCCTTCCCCAAGAGTAATAATTTTATCTTCAGGTAAATCAGGCAGTAAAAAATCTTTATATCTTAAAAAAGCAAATTTGTCTTTTCTATTGTCGAAGTATTGTTTCCATTCTTCACTAGTTCGATTAAATAAACTAAAATCAATTATCACTTCTAATAAGTCGCCACAATCGCAATTATAACGAATTTCTTTTGCAGAATATTCTTTTCCGCAAGTAATACATTTTAGTTTCATTTTTTGCATAGAATAAAGGAATTAAGAAAATTATTTAAATAGACTAATTAAAGAGCTGGGGGGTTAATTATTTTTTAATATCTTTAATTTGGATTTCATCTACATTATCAAGTATTTCTTGTACTTTAATTTTCATTAAATGGCTAGAGTCTCCTCCGCCACAAATAACTGTATTCTTTTTCACGACTTCTTCATCAATTAATGTTTTGATTCCGTAAATTGATATTGGCGGAACTCCCCCTACTTCGTAACCAGTTATTTCGAGTACTTCTGTTGGGTCAGCAAGTTGAACATCTTTTACTGATGCTATTTTTTTTATTTTTTCAAAATCGATTTTATCTTTTCCAAGTAAAATAATAAGAAGTGGGTCTTGTTCTGAAGTAATTAAAAGAATAGATTTTACTATTACTTTAGACGAATGGGTTTCTGTTTGTTCTGCTGCTTGAGCAGAAGTTTTCACTTTTCCATTGCATTCAAAAACTTTAGCGCTTAAATCATTTGCTTTTATAAATTCAGTTAACATTATTTAAAATTTAAATGGAAGGTTTTAATAATAATCTCTTTAATGGGGGAAAGTCAATATAGGGGTAGGAAAGTATTTATTTGAAAGAGAAGTTTCTATTATTGATTGAAATGGCAGTTGCAAAAGAAAGACAACCACAAGAAGCATTTTATGCTGAAGTAAGAGCATTATTTCATCGAATTAGAGTTATTCCTGATGAAGCGCTTTTGAGAAGTTTGCCTACATCGCAAAAAGAATTAGCTGCGAGGGATAAAGCTACTAAAAAGGTAGTCCTAACAGGAGAAATAATAAGTAAAGCAGAAGTCACCTCTGTGCTTAGGCACGAAACCGAATTAATGATTGCGATTACAGAAATAATAGAAAAACATAGAAACGCATTTCAAATGAACAAGTTAGCTCCATCAAAAACTAAGATAAAGCTTTCCGACGCTATGAAAAAA
>CAZHFT010000013.1:0-10510 GCA_964531875.1 uncultured archaeon
TTTTAACATTTTCATTAGGAGAACCAGTTGCTATCGAAATAATCGCATCAGAACAAGAAAAAAGCATTGAAAAGAAACGTTTGAATTATCCTTGTCGAATTGTTACCATTCCTATTAATACCGATTTTGAAGAAAAAATGATTTTGTGAAACTCAAACAAAATGAAAAAAACTAATAATAAAATCGACAAAAGCAATTAAATAAAATCAGAAACAGAAATTTTGTCAGGTTTTTCACCATTAATATAAATTTCATTGAGTAAACTAAAAGCCAGTTGTTTACCTGGTTTCCTAATGTACTTTTTGAAAGGAAAATTCTTATTTTTCATTACTTTTTTAGCAAACTTATCAAACGCAGGAAGCGCCTGTGGAGTAGTATTACCTAAACCAGCAGGAAGTTTAGGTCTATCAGCAATTTCTTTAGGCAAATTAGTCATCCTAGCTGCTTTTCTAAGTACAAATTTTTCAATATCGTCATTTATTTTCAAGTTTTCTTGAACAGAATTAACATAATTAACAAGATCTCTTTGCAAGAAAGGAACCCTAACCTCAACACCAAAAGCCATTGAAATACGATCAACCCAAACCATCTGAAAATTTGATAATTGCCCCCGATCCTGTTCAAAAGAAAGAAAATTCTTCAAATTTTTAATTCGATTAATTTCACCAAAGTAATATGCACGATCTTTTTCCGACTCAAAAACAGGAACTCTAGAACCTCTTAGTTTACGGAACTCTGCCATTTCCTTATAACGATCATACCCTCCAAAAACTTCATCCGCACCATTTCCAGAAAGAACCACAGTAGCATACTTTTTAGTCTGCTTAGTAAGAAAATAATTAAAAATCATTCCGTATTCAATATCCTCTAAATGATAAACATAATCAGGCATACTTTCAATTACATCATCAAAACTAAAAGTAAATTCATGATGAATACTATTAATCTGCTCAGCAACAACTTTTGCTTTTCTCGAATCTTCAGATCCAACACCATCTGTAACACTAAAAGTGTGCACATCCTCAGCATCACCTACAATTTCTCTATGAAGAACAGCAACAATACTAGAATCCAATCCACCCGATAGAAGAGTCCCTAACGGAACATCACTAACAAGCCTTGATTTAACACTCTCAAGCAATTGTTCGTGAACTCTCGATGATGCAAAATCAATACTTGTTTCATGTTCAAAATAATTTTTCCCCAAAAAATCATTTATCACAAAACTAATTTTTTCCTTACTGTTATCAACAACCATTGTTGAACCAATAGGAACACTTTTAATATTTTTAAACAAAGTTTGATCATCCAGAGTATAATCATCAAACACAAATTTTTCCCTGACCCCAATAGAATCAAACTCCGGTTTTACAAAACCTGACGCAAAAATCGCTTTCATTTCAGAAGCAAAAATTAATTTATTATCAACAAAAGAATAAAACAAAGGTTTTATCCCAAGGTGATCTCTTGCAATAACAACAATATTTTTGTTCAAATCAAAAATAGCCAATGCAAAAAAACCATCAAGTTCTTTTACAAAATCTATCCCTCTTTCTTCATATAAATGCACAATAACTTCAGTATCAGTATTTGTTGAGAACTCATGTTTACCCTCAAGCTTGTGCCTCAATTCTTTATAATTATAAATTTCCCCATTAAAAACTATTACAACACTCTTATCCTCATTAAAAATAGGCTGTTTTCCTTTACTAAGGTCAATTATTGAAAGTCTCCTATGACCCAAAGAAACCCCCTGATCCACAAAATAACCCTCATCATCAAGCCCCCGATGCGAGATTGCATCAGTCATTTTTTTTAAAATTTTTTTATCTTCCAAACCTATTATCCCTGTTATTCCACACATACTACCAAAACCAAACCTCAATTTTTAATTATTCTTGTTTGCGGAAACAAAAAATCAACGTACTTTTCAGCAACATACGGATTACTATGAAGAGTAAAATCAGGTCTTTCATTAACCTCAATAAGAGTATATTTATCCCCTGTTATTTTAGGCACTATAAAATCCAGTCCTGCAACAGGAATATTAAGTGCTTTCGTTATCCTCACAGCTTCCTGTTTAATTTTTGGACTGACAATAACACTAACATCCTTAACAGAACCACCACTTGCAACATTAGCAGTTCCTCTTATCCTAAGTTTTTTACTCAACGGAAGCACAGACTCCATTGTATAATCGCCTTCTTTTACACACCTTTTTGTCTCCCCATCAATTACAACTTTAACGCTCCCCATTGTTGCAGCATGCCTTCTTCTCGCAAATTTCTTAATCAAATCGCTTATTTTGTGTTTTCCAGTCCCTACTATTGTTGCAGGCGTCCTTGAAGCACATGCAATAACCTCAAAACCTATAACTAAAATACGCATATCCTTTCCTTTAACAAACTCTTCCAATAGAACTCTACTACTTAATTTTTTAGCCTCTTTAATCGCTTTTTGAACATCACCCATTGTTTTAAGATTAACAAAAACACCTTCCCCTTTCTCTAAGGCTGCTGCTTTTACAACTATTTGTTTATGTTTTTTTAAAAATTCTTCATTTTTTTTCATATGACTAACTAACTCCTGTTTAGGAACCTTAAATCCTCTTTTCCCAAGAAATCTTTGTGTAACTCTTTTATCCTGACATCTACTCATTGCAATCGCATTAGTCAAATCAGGAAGCGATTCCCAACAAGCAACTATTTTTCCCCCGAACTCAAGATTAAAATAAGCTTCTTCCTTATCAATAATATCAACTTTAATTCCTCTTTTTTTTGCCTCAGTTATAATTACCTCAGAATAAGCATTAATTGTTTCATTGTTATGAGGTGCAACAAACAAAGATTCATTGTAAATATTTTTATGTTTTAAACAAAAACCATGGAGTTTCTTAAAACCCATTTTTTCATATAATGCAATTGCTTCTGAATTATCATGCATCACTGAAAGATCAAGGTATTTTCTTCCTTTCTCTTTGAAATGATTAATCACATGTGCGACTATTGAAAAACCTACTCCCGGAAGAGTCGCTTGAGGATCAACCGCAAGTTCCCAAAAACTAGTCCCATTTTTATAATCATTAAAAACAAGTTTATGATCTATAGCAGTTACAACACCCAATATTTTACCACTTACATCATCAACAGCAACAAAATAAAGAACAGTCCGCGAATTAACATTTTTCTTTATAAAATTAATACTCGGAGCAACCATTTGTCTAAATTCAAGCACATGCTTAAACTGACCCGCCTCAGAACTCTTTAACCGTCTGACCGTAAAACCATTTGCTTTAGGTTCATAAAAATCGTTTTCTTCAAGATTTAACCGATAAAAATAAGAAGGATCAAGAAAAATTTCCTGAGGCACTTTTGATAAAATAATCTGAGGATTATTATTGTAAACAACAAGATCTTTCTGCCCTTTCTTTTCTTTACATAATTCATCGACTATGTTCTTTGATTTCTTAAAAGTATTTGAGAATATTAATCTTCCCCAACCCAAGTCTAAAATAACATTTTTTTTAGTTTTTTGCTCACCAAGCATCAAATAACCCGCAATTCAATAATTGTTTTGTTTAATGCTTATAAAGTTAACCCAAAAAAAAGCGTTTAAAAAATGACACGGAAAACGAGCGCGGAACAAACCGTTCGGAACAATTCCAAAGACACGATTTATTTTCTATACCACTAATACACTAACTTAGTCATAATTATTGAGTTAAACTTCTTAATGAGAAATTTAATTCAAAATTGATTTATAATTCTTTTTTTCTGAATCAAATATTAATTCAAAAACAGGAAAAAATAAAAAATACAACCAAAAAAATTGCTACTTTTCCTTAAGTTAGTTCAAAATATAATAAAGAAACTAAAAATATTATTTACCCCTAGATTTTAATTTGTAAATGAGTTTAAGTGCTTCATTAACATCACTCATACCATTAAGATAATATTTGGCCGCTGTTTTACTTGATTTTTCAGTTGAACTCACCAGAACACCAAAACCTTTTTTACTAACTTGCTTAAATGCCGGTTCATCTGTTTCATCATCCCCAACATAAATAAATAACCCCTGATGTATTTTCATTATCTCTCTCAAAGCATCACCCTTATCAGGAAATCTTTGCGGCAAGAATTCAAGAATCATCCTCCCAAAAACAAGTTTTAAATCCTTTTTTACCCCAAAAAATGGTTTGGCTGTTTTAATCACTTCTTTTTCAACCATACCTCTTCTTGCCTTTCGCACGTTACGAAAATGAAAAACCAAACTAGTTGGTTTTAATTCAATATAAGCCCCATTAAACTTTTTAGTGATAGGAAAAAGCAACGTACTCAGCTTTAACAATTCCTTTTTTAATGCAAATTTTTTTCTTGAAAAAACTCTAGAAAAATAAATCCCTCTTTCAGGAATAAGCCTGATTTTTTTTAACGGCACATGTTTTCTCAAAAAACTTATAGGCCTACCGCTAAGAACAATAACATTAACGTCTTTTAACCGAGATAATCGTCTTAGAATACCAATTCTTTTTTTTGATATTCTTGGGAGATTTGCTTTTTTTCTTATTCTTGCAAGCGTACCATCAAAATCGAATATTAGTATCAAGTTCTCTCTCAAAATCCTCTGCTCAATTTCAGGACAATAATCCAGAAAACCTCTGGCTTTAATCGACATTTTTAATCAATTCTTTTTCGGATTTTATAATGTAGAGATTCTTAAAAAAATCTTTTGCCCAATCATAAACATTGTACCCTCTTATTTTGTCATTAAGAATACGATTCCTCCATTTCTTTTCAGAGAGCGGCATATCCAAAGCTTTCTCAAGCGCCTTTACTAGATCCGATGTAGAAAAAGGATTCACAATTATTGCCCCATCCTTTAATTCCAAAGCAGAACCCGTAAATTCACTTAAAATTAAAACCCCATCCAAATTTGTTTGACAAACAGCGTATTCTTTTGCAACAAGGTTCATGCCATCATGAAGCGGTACAATAAAACCAATCCTTGACAATTTATACAATGCCGCCAACTCCTTCTGAGAAACCTGTTTTTCAACTATTCTAATTGGTTGCCATTTACTATTCGAATATTTTTTATTAATCTTGAACATTAACTCTTTGCATTCATTATAGTAATCTAATCCCTCTTTCAAGGTTGAGTAACTCCCTGTAAGCTTCGCAAAATCAAGCAAAACAAACTTACCAATTAAATTTGGCCTTTTATTTAATAATTCCTCAACAGCAAGAATTTTTTCTTTAATCCCCTTAGAATAAACAAACCGTTCAACACTAAGTGCGACAATTTTATTTTTTATATTATACTTATCCCTAATCTTTTCCAAATAATCATTGTCAAAACTCTCCGCCCATCTCTTAAATTTATCAACGTTTATACTTATCGGAAAATCTTTAATCTTACTATATAAATTTCCTTTAGAAACTGCGCGATAATCCCTATCTATTTTGGATTCCTGCGTTTTCTCACAACACCTTACAAAATTATTACAATACTGCTTTATATGAAACCCCAAAAGATCATTATGAAGAAGACCATCAATTGCCTCTCCAGCCCACGGACAACGAACAAAAATTTCCCAATCAGGCCAAGGAATGTGCCAAAATAAACCAATTGTTAAATTCTTATTTTTTTCTTTTAAATACTTTGCACACATGACAAGATGATAATCCTGAAGCCAAATAATTGCCTTTTTATCACCAACTTCATCCAAAATTTGCTCCGCAACTTTTTTGTTTATTCTCTTGTATTCTTCCCAATCAGACCTTATAAACAACGGTCTATAAAATGATAAATGAGAAAGCGGCCAAAAACTACCCGGACCAATATTAACCATAGCTTTCTTTTCTCTTTCATTGAGCTTTATTCTACGCAAAGTATATTTACCACTACTAATGGGAACTCTTACTCTACCCTTCAAATCAGTTAATTCAAAATCTCCATCCGCAAAACCAAAGGCAAGCCAACTCCCATCAATTGCCTGCATCACAGGATCCAAAGCAGTTACTAAACCATCCGCGCCTTTCTTTTCTTTAATTCCACCAGCATGTTTAAAATGAGAATACGGTTCACTCTTTGAAGCAATAATAACCTTTTCATCAACAAACTTTTCCTTAACAAAATTTTTCAGTTCTTTAATTGTTCCCATAACAAATCCTAATACAATTAAAACTATTACTAATAGTTTTTTTAAATTGACTATAAGGTTAAAATCAAAACGTTTAAAAGAACACAGGCGATTTTTACGCAAGAAACGAGATTAAGTTGTATTGTTGTTACTCCAGCCCTATATGACCTGTGATAATAAAATGCATTTCGATTCATAAATCTATGTGTTGCCTATTTCTACCTATAGGTCGCATAAACGTACTCTTTCTTCATGTTTAATTCTTTTGTATAATCAAATAGTTTTTCGACCACCACCTGAACCACTTATGATTCTTTCACAATTACCTTGTTTTTGTTGTCAAAAAGCTTGGTTTGTGTATTTGTTATTCTAACTATGTATTCCCTTTCACCAATTGGTTCCACGTTATGAATAATTTTGTCAAACTTTTCCGACTTTTTCTCAAGTACAAAAATCCTTTTGTTCACAAGCTTCTCATAAGTCCCGGATGCCAATAAAAGACATTAAAGTAAAAGAAATAATGCAAGAACCACTACTAACAGTAAACCCACAAAAACCCATACAAACCATCTCCCAACTCCTAGCCAACAACCAAGCCATTAAAATCGAAAATAATTGCTTTAATCATCAAAAAAACCACGCTGAAACATTTTAAACGGTTTGTTGTTAAAAAAATAGTATAGGTAGAACGCGTTAAAAACATCAAAAATCAAAACCTATCTTTCCAAAAGGATTAAAAGAATCAAAAGTGAGTAAAATGCCTGTAAAAAAGAAAAAAAAAGACATAAAATACCCCTTTAAAAATATCAAGGAAGAAGTAAAGGACACCGGAAAAGATATTGATAAAATTAAAGACAAAATTACAGCTGCAGGAAAAGACGTAGATAAAATAAAAAAAGACATTGAAGAGATGAATAAGAGACAGAAAAACATTCTGAAAAAAATTTCAGCACAATTTCTTCCATCAGAGTTCAACTTTAACGACGTTGCACAGCAAATTGTAGGAGCAATAATTCTATCAAGCCCTCTTGCAGTAACAGAGGAAGTATGGAACCTCGCAAAAGAACTTGACCCTGCAAGAATACTGGTCATAATTGGAATAACTTTATTGTTTGATATTTTATTAATTTATTACACCGCTTATAGAAAAGAAAAAGAAAATAAAATAATCAAAGTGATTCCAGTAAGATTGTTCTCAATGATGCTTATTTCTTACTTAACCGCAACAACAATCCTTTACGTTTTTGGAGTAATAGGACTACACATAACCGATTTAGACTGGGCAATAAGACTAATAGTATTTGTAGGATTATTTGCTAACATAGGTGCAGGAACTGCAGATTTAATCAAATAAAAAGACAGAAATACAAAAGGAAAATTACCTGGTATAATTATGAGGGAAATTGATGCCTCCCAGACAAGGGTTATTTTCATAAAAGGACTACAGGCTTCAGATCCTCGATTGGCAAAAATATCGGATTTGAGAACCCGCACACATATTCTTCCTGGTCTGCAGGAAGTCAGAACTGTTCCAAGAAACCTAGCTCAGTGGTCGAATTCAGAGCAAGCAAAAAATAGATTGGCTTACATTACGCGAAACGAGCCAAGCAGAGAGTATAGACAAAATTTTGTAGATTCCGCTATGCGCAACGCATATATACTTAATATCCCGGATATAAGTGAACTTGATATATCAAGGATGCCTCCGGAAGCCAGAGAAAGAATGGGAAACAAAGTTAGAGGCATAGTTGAAGCAATAGCTGATTCAGGCAAAAATTAGTTATAACCATTTCCCATCCAAGTATTCCTTGAATTTTTTATCCTTACTAACTTCTTTCATGAATAGTTTCCATTGGTTGTTGAAAATAAAGTATTGTGGGGAAAGCTTCCTTGCTCTTTCCAAAGCGCCCCTCACAAAGTTCTTTGGAATAACTTTTGTTTTTTTTATTTCATTTGCGAACATTAATTTTAATGCTTCTTCACCCAGTGACCTAAACGACTGCATAAATCAGAAAAATGCCGAAAGCCAAAGATAACGGTGAGAGAATTCTCAGATAAGTCACACTTAGCTTTTCAGAAGTCCAAACAGCGTATCGTGCATGCCATTTTCTCGGAATGGAAAAAAGAATTGCAGCGGTGATGACCATAAACGTTCCAAACACTTGGAAGAATTCTGGAAACTTGGAAAGCTCTGCGCTCAGCACAATTCCTATTCCACAAATGCCGCGCAATGAAAGTTCAGAATAGTTAATCAAATTTGTGCTTGCTGCCTTACTAAGGTATAGCTTTGCAGTCTTTGGACACACAAACATAAAGATGCTTACAGCAATAAGAAAAATCCCAAAAAGCAGCACTATATACTGGGCTAATGTGCTGTAAACACTTATCGCTAATATTGTGGTTGACATCATCATCGCCTACAGTATCCAATAGGATGATGATTAAAATTATATTGTTTTGAGTGCCTAGTTATTTTTAAGAAAATTTGAAAAGACTTATGCCTGTTACTCAAACTTGCCAAGCACAATGTCAGCGTATGCTAGGGCATTATCGATTTTAACGTTGCTGCCGTACATTCCTCCGACCAGCACAGTGTGAATAATGTTTTTTGTCCTGAATGAAACAGGCGAATAAGTAAAAAATTCTCCTTCTAGTTCTCCTTCCAATTCAAATCTATAAGCGATGCTTTCCTCACCTTTTTTTGGAGCTGATAGAACGGTAAACCCTTCAGTATCCTTTACTGTCTGTTTCCAATCGGCAAAGTCGTCTTGTGCACCTTCAATGCTGTCATAGAGAGTTAATTCGTGCTTTACAATAATATCTTCCAGTAAAACATTTGCACTTACTTCTCTCTGAAAAAGAACCTGATACGCTTCCAGCCATCCTCTTTCAATGGCTTTTTCTTTTTCGTCCTCTGATTCAAAAGCATCTTCTTCTTTGATGTAACCGCTGAACTCTTCCGCCTCAAAATACCCTGGCTTTAGGTCTTCTAATGAAAGAGCATAGTTCTCTATAGGGCTTACAAATAAAATTTCCGTTGGCATTTCAACAAAATCATTTTCTTTTACAGTATCCTTTTCCTGGACCGGGGCCTGAGGTTCAATATCGGAATCCTTCGGGGTTGCTGGGTTCGTGGCGATTTCTGGCTGAGAGCACCCTGCTAAAAGAATGCCTAAAAAAACTAGTGCTACAATCAAGCCATATGTCTTTTTCATATTATTACTAATTGTAAGGCAGTATAAAAAAGTTCCTACTGTTTTGTTTTAACGTATTAACCTCATCATCGCCTATACTACTTAATGGTAATGATGTAATAAAATTATTGGTTTTTCACTTAACCATTCCATATTGCTTGTTTTTCCTTGTCATTCTGATAAAATAACTCAGCCTTTTCTGGAATTCGACCGGTCTTTTTCTTGAGTCTTCAATAAATCCGATTCTGATTCTTTTGTAAGACAAGGAAAACTTTTTAAAATTCTTCCAAACTGCTTTATCCTGCTTTAATTCTTTGAGGATATCTGGTAAAACAACAAATTTTTCATTGAGATTGCATTTGATTTTTGCAAGTCCTACTTTGGTCATCTTGCCTGCTTTGATTAACCTTCTTGCCCTTTCCTTGTTTAGTTCTGACCAAAGGCTTTTTTCCCTACGGGGAGTAAAACGCTGGGCTGTTTTTTCTTCATCAATTCCTTTTACTGTGCTGTCAATCCAGCCATAACACAGTGCTTCGTCAACGGCGTCATTGTATGGAATTCTTAGTTTTTTAGACTGCTTTTTGTAGTAAACTAGCCAGATTTTTTTTTCGCTTTTATGGTGTTCCGCAAGCCATGAACGCCATGCTTTTCTCTCGGTTACATAAAGCGTTTTTCCGATTTCCATACTAAGATAATATAAACACAAAATTTAAAGAATTAGTTACTGGCCAAATTTTTCAATGGCATAGCCCAAAAAGCTTCCAAGGATGAGTGTCATTATTCCTATGGGGATTAGACTGAATGGCTCTTGCCGTCCAATTAGTATTGCTGTAGGGGCAAGTACAAGCGCTGAAATCAGCAGGCCCTTCAATGCAGTGTTAAGCTTTAATTCGGATGTTGCAATCAAAAAGCCAGATACAACCCAGAGAACAAAGGCTGAAAGGGTTGTATCCCAGCTAAGGCCCTGCATAATCATTGGAATTACCTCAATGATTCCCGCCACTGCGCCAAATCCAAGTCCAACTATTATTTTTTTGTTTTTCATTTAATCGCCAAACTCTTTTGTTAACCTCATCATCGCCTGTAGAATTTGATAGTGCTTATTGCTTTAAAACATTGCCCAGTGACCTAAACGACTGCATAAATCAGAAAAATGCCGAAAGCCAAAGATAAC
>CAZHFT010000014.1:0-10354 GCA_964531875.1 uncultured archaeon
TTAGACGAAACCATAATGCAAACGCCAATAAAACAAGAACAAAGCACAATAAAACTTGAATTTGAATACGCAGGTAAAACCTATGTTGTTGAAAGGATAATAAAACGAAAAGGAACAAATGAAGCCACTCTTAGATTTGAAGGAAAAATAATTGCCGGACCAAAAACAACAGAAGTAACAAAAAAAATAAGTGAAATATTAGAAACCCCCTATGAACTATTTAGTAGAGCTATTTATTCCGAACAAAACCAAATAGATTTCTTTCTAAAATTATCCCCCGCACAAAGAAAAGAAAAATTCGATGAATTACTGGGGCTTGATAAATATGAAACTGTTAGAACAAACGCAGTAACCTTAGCTAATCGAATAAAAAAAATAACTGAAGATAGAAAAAACTTTCTTACTCAACAAACTGAAAAAACTAATCCTCGCCAATTAGAAGAATACGAAAAAAAAATAACTGAAAAAGAAAAAGAACTAGAAGAAAAAAGATTAAATTCAGAAAAAATAACTAAAACCGAAAAAGAACTAAAAGAAACCTTAAAAAAACTTGAAGAAAAAGAAAAAAAAACAAGATTTATGAAAGACCTTGAGATTAAAACAAAGTCCACAATAGAATCGTTGACAATTCAAATAAAAAATACAAAAGAAAAATTAAACAAAATAACTACTAAAGAACTCTTAGAAAAAATAAAAGAAAATGAAAAAAATAACTCCCTTATTATTACTAAAAAAAACATGCTTACTTTACAAAAAGAAAAAATAAAAAACACGATTTTAGAATTAAAAGAAAAAATTGCGATACAAAAAAACTTACTAGAGCTTAATAATGAAAATACTAAAAATACTAAAAAACTTGAATCCTCTTGCCCAGTATGTAAAAAACCCTTAAGCACACAGGATAAGGAAACACTTGAAAAAGAATTAAACACAGAAAAACAAAAAATAGAAACTGAAAATGAAAAATTGAAAAAAGAAGAAACTGAAAATGAAAAATTGAATAAAACAATTGAAAATGAAATAAATGAAAATGAAAAACAAAAAGAAGACCTTTTTAAAGAAACTCAAGAAATTAAAAGATTACAAGAACTTAGTTCAGAGTTAACTCTTCAAGAAATCAAAAAAGAATCGCTTGAAAAAGAATTAGAAAACTTAGCCAGATTACTTAAAAATACGGATTCGAACGAAAAACGAATACTTGATTTAAGAAAAACTTTTTTTGAAACAAAAGAAAAAAGAACCAAAATAATAACTGAAATTTCAAGTGGAAAAGAATTGTTACAAGAACTCAAAAAAAGTGTAAAATTAATAAAAGAAAACGAATCAAGATTAAAAGAAATTGAAAAACAAATAAAACAAAACGAAAAAACTATTGAAAAACTAGCGATTTTTACTTCGGCATTAAAATCTACTCAATCAGAATTAAGAAATTTAATGATTGATACAATAAACCAAGCAATGGCAGAAATTTGGGAAAAAATTTATCCCTACAAAGATTTTTCAAATGTAAGAATTTCGGTTAATGAAGGAAGCTATGAAATAGAAGTAAAACAAAATACTGGTCAATGGCAAAGAGTAGAAGGAATATTATCTGGAGGCGAAAGAAATTCAGTTGCAATAACTCTTAGAATAGTGATTTCATTAGTATTAACTCAAAATCTGGGCTGGATTATTCTTGATGAACCAACACATAACCTTGATTCAACCGCAGTAAGAGAATTAAGTGAAACCATGAGAAACCATTTACCCGAATTAATAGAACAAATTTTTCTAATAACTCATGACAAAGAAATGGAAAATGCGGCATCAGGAAAACTATACTACTTTGAAAGAGACAAAGAAAATATGAGTATTACAAAAATTGAATAAAAAAAATTAATTAGCTTTTTTTCTTGCAATAAAGCCAGCAACCAAATTTCTTTGAGGTTTACTCATGGGCATACCAAAAGAATCAACAAATTTTTTAATTTCTTCAAAATCTTTAGGAATCTCATCCAAATAAGTTTCAAGTAAAATATTAGCCTTGCTTTTAATGTTTTGAGGAACTGCTTTTCCCATTTTAATTCACCTCTACTTTTTCAACTCTGCCATCAGGAAAAGTCCTTAAAACAGAAATAGGAATTACTTTTTTTTCAAATTCTAACCTTGCTGCTTCAATAACTGAAGTATATTTAGGTGTTTTCATCATTGCTGGTGCTCCAAGCGAAAGCTGAAGCGCTCTTGCACTTATAAGCCGGGTAATTTCAAAACGAGTCAATTTTGTCATAAAAAATCACTAAAATATAATAGGATATTACTAATTCTTCCACGCAAACAATTAAAAAGGTTGATTTTAAGAAGAAGTGATTTTTAATAGTCCTTTATTCAAACCGTGTGTGTTTTCAAGCATTTTAGAATAAACCATTAAACAAGAAGAATCAACAAGCAACTTAGAATCGGTAATAAAGCTACAAGAAACACTATTTTTAGTGTTTTGTTTAAAATCATTTAAAACTTCTGCACAAAGAACTTCAAAAATAATCGCAAGATTTTTGTTAAAAAATCTACTATTAGAATCTATTAAAAGAGACGAAAATTTGCCTAAAAATAAAGAAATGCTTTTTCTAAAAATTTTCCAATACAAAAAATCAGCATTTTTATCTAATATTTGAGAAAAAAATAATCCATCTGACGCAATAACGCTCTTTTGTTGTTCTTCAATAACTGAATTAAGAAAAATGAATTTTTTTCTTAAAGAATTTATTTCTTTTGAAAGCATACTTTCAGAAGACGTACAATACCACTTCAAAAAAGGTTCTCCAACAAATTCAACTAATCCTTTTTCTCGCAAATTTAAAGCATCAAAAAGAAGAATTTTTTTTTCGCTCCCCCTTGAAAACGGACCCGTGGGAAAAAAAGAATAAAAATACTCTCTTTTTCGTCTTTTTCTTTGTTCAACAAAAGCATGCGAAACATGAAACTCATTCGCCCAAGTTTTTGAAACAGAATTAAAATAAAATCCTTCTCTTAAAAAACGAACTTTAATTTCACTTGAAAGAAGAACATTTTTACTATTCATCGAACTTGGTTTGCAACAATCACAATTAATTGATTCAAATCCAATATTATTACAAGGCATTGAAGACACAACAGAAACAACTTTTGAAAAATCTACTTCACTTTTACTAAAAAAATGTTTTTGTTTTTGAATTGAATTTGATTTTTTAATATCTACCGGTATTGAACCTGCAAAAAAAATGTTTTCTAAAAAAATGTTTTCAGACAAATCATTTGATTCACGCCCCATTAAAGGAATTTTCAAAATCTTTGAAAGAACAATTTTTCTAACAAAATCATTTGCAAGAAATTTATTAGAATTAAGCAAATCATTAACTGTTTGTTTAAGCGAATCAGAAATAAAATCAAAAGTTACTTCTGGAAAATTTTCACAACTAATTTTTTCGATTTGCCCAGTAGAAAAATCAAAACAATCAAAATAATTCCATTCTTTTTCAATTAAAAATTGTCTTTCTGGCTCTATGAGATTTGAAAAAACTCCAACATACTCTTTGAATAAATTATTAACTTTTTTTAAATCAGAAAAACACGCTGCAAAAACAGTAACTGATTCTTTTTTGAAATCTACTTTGGTTTTTCTTAAATCATGCTGAGAAAGAATCTCCAAAAAATTTTGATTAGACATACCATTTAAAGAAAAATGAGCCTTTGGAAAAAATGGGTATTTTTTAGATGCTTTATTAATTGTATTTGAAAATTCAACAGTGATTTGTTTTTTTTCATTTGAATAAGTTACCTTAGTCAAATATAAGCGCGTGCTGGGGAGCATAAACAAGAAAATTGTTTTGCTATTTAAAAAACATTTTCAAGGAGACCCCATTGCCAGTGGGAATCATAAAAGAGGTAAAATTGCTGAAAAATAAATAAACAAGCAATATAAAAGTAAAAAAGAAATTCCTGCTAAACGAGTAATGGAATTTTTTTTCCAAATAAATAATCCCAAGAGAAAAGCTGTTGAAAGCATAAAAAACATTGGAATAAACACTTCTGAAAAAGAAAAATGAAGTATAGAAATAACTGAAGTTGTTCCGGTTACTAATAAAATATTCGAAATATTAGACCCGATAATATTACCCAAAAGAATATTTGTCATGCCTTTTTTAATGGCTGAAAGAGATACCCCCAGTTCAGGTAATGATGTTCCTACACCCACAAGAAACAAACCAATAATTGATTCTGGAACTCCAATAAACTCAGCTAAACCAATCGCACCATCAACAAGAATTTGTGCTCCAAAAACAATTGCAACTGCTCCAAAAATAAGAACAACCAATTGATTAAAAAAAGAAGAAATTAATTCTTTTTTAAAAATATTTTTTGCTTCTGTTTTTTCACCAGAATCGATTCGCCGACCAATTTTTTCTTCAAAAGGATCTTCCGCAGGTTTAATTAATTTTTTATAAGTTGCAGGATCAATTCCTGCACGCATTATTCGAAAATATGTTTTAATATTAAAAAGAGAAAATTTTTCAGTGCCTAAAAAAGATTTCATAAAACGATTATACTTAAAAGTTTCTTCAAAACGTTTCATGAAACCGAGTAAAAACAAAGTGTACCCAATAAATAAACTAACAAAAATCACTCCTTCAGTTTTACTAATTACTCCATCAATTGAAAAATAAAAAAACAAAACACTAATAAGAATCATTATGAAAACGTCTCTTTCCAACCCTTTTTTTTCTAATTCTATTTTTCCAAAAAAAACAGCAATGATTCCAACCATTAAAGCAACATTTGCAATATTACTACCAACAATAGTTCCAATTGCAAGAGCAGGAGCTCCTGAAAAAGCAGCTAAAATAGAAGAAGTGATTTCAGGCAAAGATGTTCCAATTGAAACAATAGTCAAACCAATTACTAAATCAGAAACACCAATAATTTTAGCGATTTTTGCTGCAGCATCAACAAAAAAATCTGCTCCTTTAACAAGTAAAATAAGCCCAACAGCAAACAAAACTAATGATTCTATAGCCATATAACAACAAAAGAAAAACTACTTTAATAATACTCTCTTTTATAACAAATCTTCAATATCCTTTTCAGAAGCATCTTTTATTTCCTCATAATCTACAGCAGAAACTTCTAAAGAAACTTCATGAATAGACTTTTGAGAAGTTCTCTTTCTAACTTTAAAAAATAAAGGATAATTAGTTGCTTCTCCGACAATCAATGCTTCCCCAGTTCTTAAAGAAGTAATCATATCCAAACTACGCTTATCAAGCCCCTCACTACTCTTACCAATATGATCAATATCATAAGGATTACTAACCCTCAAAATTATGTGAGTATTACATTGACTTAAAGCAGTAGTTGAAAGATTAATTGGTCTTTGAGAAATTAAACAAATACTAGCGCCAAACTTTCTTCCTTCACGTGCAATTGTTTCAATAATTCCTTTACTAATTGAACCTTCTTTTGCAATTTGTTGAGGTGCAAACTGATGCGCTTCCTCCAACACCATTGTAAAAGGACAAACTCTTTTTTGTCTTCGCTCATAAAATAGTTTTGAAGCAAAATACGCAACAATGATTTGTTTCTTTTTCATGTTTACAACATCACTCAAATCAACAATAGTTAATTGACCAGATTTTACCAAATCATTAATACTAGGATTATCAGTTTTTCCAAACAACTTAAGTTGTTCAAGAGACAAAATCCATCCAAAAAGAGCTTGCTTGGTGGATTCTTTTGTAGCTTCATCTTTTAAAATTTCAGATTTTACTGCTCCAAAATCAAATGGTCCAAGTCCATCTCTCATTTCGCGTTTTAATTTATTAAGAAGTCTTTCAAGATCTCTCCGTTGAGCAATAGACAAACCAGGAATAATTGTTGAAAGCATACCAATAGAAAGTTTAGGAACACCAATACTAATTTCACTTGCTTTAACAAAACGAGTTTTTGAAGAAAAATCTTTACAAGAAGAATCCTTTACTGGTTCAGCAAAATTTCTATATTCTCCATGAGGGTCCATAACAATAATTGCTAACCTACCATCCTCTTTTTTTCGATTCAAAAGTTCTTCAAACAAAACGGAAGTCAAATAACTTTTTCCCGCTCCACTCATTGCAAGAATCGCTAAGTGTTTTTGAAACAAACGAGAAAGATTAAGTTTCACATGAACTCCGTGGTGCTCAATTTCTCCAAGCATTAAACCTTTTTCTAAATCTAAACCTAAAAAAATTTCAAGAGTTTTATTTTTAGCAATTTTTACTTTTGTTCCAGGAGAAGGCGGAAACGTAGAACGCTTAATTAAACCATCTTTGTAAACTCCAAGCGGACGAGTTTTTGCAAGTAGGAACTCCCATTCGCTAGCAGGAAATTGTTCAAATAACTTATTTCCACTTCTTTCGAATTCTTTAACTGATTCAACTCTTTCAAAATAACGATTTGTCTTAATTACATCGGTAACCAAAGCAACAAGAGTACCTTCTTTATAATCAAGTTCAACAAACATTCCCCTGTGGAGGGTTCCTGAATAAACCACAAAATCTAATGCACTTGGAGAAGGACCATCAGGAGTAGAAACAACCGTGCCTATTTCTTCAATATCTTTATTACTCATTTTTTTTATCCTCCAAAAAATTTAATCTTGCTTTTTCAGTTGCTTCAATAGGAAATTCTAAAGTATTACAATCCAAACACTCAACACGATTATCAATTGTGCCCATACCATAATTCGGTTTAATGTTTTTAGAACCGCATTTTGAACAAAACACAACTTTTTCTTTTCCCTCTTGAGTCAAACTAATCCGCCCATCATTGTTCCTTCATAACCGCATTTTTTGCACTTGAATTGTTTTCCTTTTTCAAGAACCAATTCTTCGAATTCTTTTGAACCACATTTTGGACATAACATAAATAACAACACCTACAAAAAAATTAAAATGGCCTATTATCTCTCCTCATTTTTATTTTAACTGAATTTCCAATTTTATCCATAATTTTATTAAAAACAATTTCGATTTCCTCGGGTTTAAGTTTTGCATGCATATCAGCTTCAATCAAAACACTAGGATAAGCATATTCTCTATGCAAAGAACTTAAAGCAAACGCAACTTTTGCAACTTCCTTAGCATTTTCTTTAAGATTTTTTTTAGAAATAAACTCTACTCTTAATGGTTTATCAAAAGCACTTGGCTTAATGTACAAAGCATGAATTGAATTACTCCATTCTTCACTAAAATCAGAAAGCACAGGATGTTGTTTAATATTTTTAGTATACGAAAAAGCACAGCTCCGTTCACCAACACTCAAAAAATAATCAAGAAAAGAAGAATCAAACATTCCAGAAAGATTCTCATTTATTTTTTCTTTTTTTAAAACAAAATCCTGAATAATTGACACAAATCTTGAACCTCGCGAATCTTCAACAGTAGCAATTAAAGTACAATTATTTTTTTCAGCAAGAGCATACAAAGATTCAAACTCATGAATGATTCCATGATAATTATCAGTTATTTTAGAATCTTTTCTTGGTTTGTCTTGGTACTGGGGAATAATACTCCCATCAATAAAACAATACTTAGGAGAATGCTTCTTGATTAACTCTTTACAAGAATTAACTTCTTCTTTCAAACGCATTAAACTTTTGTTCTGCTCAGCTTCATCTAATTCCAAAGCGTTATTACTCAAATGAGGCTCGGGGAATCTAAAAAAACCAGGATAATACTTTGCAGAATCTAATTTTCCGTCTTTATAATCAAACAAAACACCCATTGAACGAATTAAAACAATATCAACAGAAGCAAGTCTTTTAGCAACAAACCCCGAATCAACTCCCGCAATAAGAGAATCAGGAACCCATTTTTCAATAGGAACAACTAACTCAGGCTCTTCAAGAAAATCAAAAGACTTATCTTTTAAAGAAACAAGATTTCCAGAAACCCGTTTCTTCCTATCTTCTCCAAACTTAATTGCCTCAACAGCCCGATCAATAACTTTAGAAAGACTCATAACACACAAAATATGTTTCGATGTTTTTAAAGCAACTTAGGGTTGATTGCCGGTGCGACACAGTTGCGGCACTCTCCGAGTACAGGCTGTGTGGTACGCGTGCACCTTCGAGCACCGACTATAGAATCAACCCAAAGAATGGTTGAAGAAGCAGAAGCACTCGAAGCAGACGCAATAATAAATGTGAGATTCACCACATCATAATTAATGGCTTCAGCAGCAGAAATAATGGTTTATGGAACCGCTGTGAAACTAAAAAACTAATTGTTTAAATACCAAAAAGAAAAAGTAATGATTGAATGATGAGTTTTTTGGAGAAACATTAAATATTATTGAAACAATATATTCTAATGCCAAAGAAAACCAGCACAAGAAAACTTAAGCAAAAGATTGGGTTAAGAGGCCACCATACTAAAGTCTGGGTAGAAGCTGCAGAAGCATTAAAAGGAACAGTAATAAACATACATGCCGAAATACCCGCATTTAGGAAATTTGGAATTACTATCCAAGAAGCAATTGATGCCGCTATGGACAGACTACCGCACGTCATTGCAAATTTTGATTCTGCAAAAAGCAAAACTGGAAGTGTAAGGCAATTAGCCTGTAAGGCGGCACAGAATGCTTTGTTGACCCTCTTAAAAAAACATAAAAAACACGGCATTCAACAAGAAATTGATACTATAAATGATTCTCCCGTAAACAGACCAGACAGAATAGCCATGAGATCAGAAATTAAACCAGCTATAGAAAGAGCTATTGATAGGCTGATAAAAAATGAATCGGACAGAGCAATAGTCAGAAGATATCTGGAGTTAAAAGTTCAAGGAAAATCAGAATATACAAAAATACTTACAAAGGAATTTGGAAAAACACCTAACGCAATAAGGGTAATTGTTCACAGGGCCATGGAAAAACTAAGACAAGATAAAACACTGAAAGAACTTCGTTGATTCAATTATTTTCTGAATCTTGCTTGCGTCTGCTTTGCCTTTTATTTATTTCAAAATATTTAAACTTTTAGGTGAAACAAAATGATTAGAACATTTATCAGTAAAGCGTAACCTCTTAGATTAATTCGATGAATAAAAAATCTAAAAGCCAATAGATATTAACTTATTTGTTTCATGGTTCACGACAATCATATTATCCCACAAAATCTTAATCAAACACTAATTGATTTATGCAGTTCTTGTTTTGCAGCAGAACTTCTTACCATCAGCCCCCCATTTCTAAGGGAAACATTAAAAAACCATGATTTACTTATTCATGTAATATAATAAAGGAATGATTTGAAATGAAAGCTATTTTTGAAGTAAAAACAATAGAATCAGATTGGGCTCCACCATTCAAAAAAAATATTTACACCGAAGAGTATACTCCTCTTCTTAACGAAGAATTTGACAAAATTCAAGGAAATGGAAATAATGAATCAGTATTCAAAGTAATCAATGCTACTAATGAGTCTGCAAAAGTAGAATTTAGTAATCTTTTTACAATAAAAAACCCTAACGAAGACGACATAGCAAACAAAATCCTTTTCTTAAAAAAAGGCGAAGAAAAAATAATCGCTTACTTATGGGGAGAAAAAGGAATAACCAAAAAAATTGTTTACAAAGGAACACCAAGCACATTTGAAACGCGAGCAATGGAAACAGAAAAATGCAATTGTGAACCATGTGACTGTAAACCTTGTGACTGCGACTCTGAAACAAAAAATAATGAAGAAGAATCAACTGAAGAAAAAACAGAAGAACCCGCTGAAGAAAAAGCAGTTATGGATGAATCAGGAATTTTTAACTTATTTTAAATAATTTTCTTATTTAATATACTTATGACTAAAAAACTTTTTCTTAACGACTCTTATTTGAAAGAATGCGAATCCATAGTAACAAAGGTTAGCGATGGAAAATTCGTTGTTCTTGACAAAACGATTTTTTATGGCCAAAGTGGGGGCCAGCCAAGCGATACAGGAAAACTTGTGAAAGAAAATGAAGAAGAGATTAAGGTTGTTTTTGCAAAAGGATTCGGTGAAGAAATTTCACACCAAATAGAACCTGAAAATTCTTTGAAAGAAGGAGAAAAAGTGAAATCGGTACTTGATTGGGAACAACGAGAAAAATATATGAAAATGCATACTTCTGCACATATTCTTGCAGGAGTAATCAACAAAGAAATTGGTGCTTTAATTACAGGAAACCAATTGGGTTTAGAAGAATCAAGAATGGATTTTAACGTGCCTGAATTTGACAAAGAACTATTAAAAAGTTTTGAAGAAAAATCAAATGAAATTATTGAGCAAGGATTGGAGATTTCGATTTCTTATGAAGACCGGGAGAAAGCACTA
>CAZHFT010000015.1:0-10231 GCA_964531875.1 uncultured archaeon
AAACAATTACCAGAAACACTAAAAGTTACAGTTAATTATTTTAAATAAAAAAAAATTATTCAATAATAATTGCAGGTTTTAAAGGAAAAGCTTTCTGTGCCTTAGGGTCTTTTGCTTTACTTGCATCAAGAATAATTGTTTCACAACCAAGCGTTTTAGAAAGAATATCTTCAGAATCACTCAACAACTTAAATTCATTAACTTTCGAAATCGATTTTAAATCATGAAATTTTTGCAATACTATTTTGATGAACCCTTGAACTTCCTTACTGTGATTTTTTGCTTCAGGAACCCCCATCGCAATTTTCATTGCAGAACCAAAATCAGGTTTTTTTTCAAAAGAAACAATTTTTTCCATTACTGCCCACTTCCAATCAGGAGTAACACAGATAGTTACTTTTTTTGGAACACTGATTTTTGCAAGTTGTTGAATATGACAAACATCTTCTTTTATCAATTGAACCATTTTTTCAGTAGCTTCGGCATCAGAATCAATTAATTTTTCATTAAATTTTGGCCAACTGGCTAAAGAAACAAATTCCTTCCCTCCAATCATCGCGAATAATTCTTCAGCAAGATGAGGAGTAAACGGAACAAGCATTTTTGCAATAACCTCAAGAGTAAATCCTAAAACACTTTTATCAATATTTTCAGATTTATTAACAAAATTAACAAGCTCCATAATTGAAGAAATAGCAAAATTAAACTTATACTCCGCAATTTGTTCAGAAACCTTCTTTATAGCACTATGTGTTTTGCTAAGCATTAACCTTTCTTCAATTGAAAGAGTTTTCTTAATCTTTGAAACCTCAGCGCCTTTACTTTTAGTTTCAAATAACAAATTAACTTTTTGTAAAAACTTATGCGAAGTTTCTACTCCTTTATCCGTCCAATCCATTTCTGATTCAGGATGCGACGCAAACAAAATAAATAATCTAATTGTATCTGGTCCAAAATCGCCCATTACTTCAGAAGGATCAACAGTATTACCAAGACTCTTAGACATTTTTACCCCTTCTTTCAAAACCATCCCCTGAGTTAAAAGTCTTTCAAAAGGTTCATCAATACTAACAAAACCCTCGTCTCTTAAAACCTTAGTAAAAAATCTAGCATAAAGTAAATGTAAAATCGCGTGTTCTATTCCGCCAATATACTGATTAACAGGAGCCCAATAATCAACTGCTTTTTTATCAAAAGGAGCACTTGTTGATTTAGGCGAAGTATACCTTAAAAAATACCAAGAGGAATCAACAAACGTATCCATCGTATCAGTATCACGCTTTGCCAAACTCCCACACTTTGGGCATTTAACATTAACAAAATCTTTTACGGTTTCTAATGGATTTCCCCCAGTAGAAAAATCTGCTAATTTTGGATCAGGTAACTCAACAGGCAAATCCTTTTCAGGAACTGGAACAGCACCACACTTATCACAATAAATAATTGGAATAGGGGTTCCCCAAAACCTTTGACGAGAAATAAGCCAATCTCTTAATTTATAATTAATTGTTTTTTTTCCGAATTTATTTTTTTCGAGCCATTTAGAAATTTTTAAAATTGCCTCTTTATTAGCCAATCCATTAAATTCACCTGAATTAACAAGAACACCCTCATCAGTAAAAGCTTCATCTATTTCATGAGGATTAAGTTCTTTGCCCTTAGGAGAAATAACTACTTTTTTTTGTAAACCATATTTTTCAGCAAATTCAAAATCTCTTTGATCATGAGTAGGTACAGCCATCACTGCCCCAGTACCATAATGAACTAAAGCATAATCGGCAACAAAAATTGGACAAACCTCATTATTTACAGGATTAATAAAATATTTTCCAATGAACAAACCATTCTTTTCTTTTCCTTCAGCAGTTCTTTCAATTTCAGTTTTTTTAGAAACTTCTTTAATAAAATTTTTAACTTCTAATTCGTACTCAGTCCCTTTAACAAGATCCATTACCATAGGGTGCTCAGGAGCAAAAACTAAATAAGTAATTCCAAAAACAGTATCAGGGCGAGTAGTAAAAGTTGAAATTACTTTATCAGAATCTTTCACTTTAAAAAATATTTCTGTACCATGACTTTTCCCAATCCAATTTTTTTGCATTGTTTTTACTCTTTCAGGCCACTCTTTTAATTTATCCAAATCATTAAGAAGCTCGTCAGCATAAGCAGTTATTTTGAAAAACCATTGCTCTAAATTTTTTTCAATTACTTCTTCATCACCATGACGCCAACATTTACCATTAACCACTTGTTCATTAGCAAGAACAGTATGACACTTTTCACACCAATTAACTGAAGATTCTTTTTTGTAAGCTAAACCTTTTTTTAACATTTTTAAAAAAATTAATTGATTCCACTTATAATACTCAGGAACACAAGTAGCAATTCTCCTATCCCAATCATAACTATACCCAAGTTCTTTCAATTGACGAACCATATCATCCATTCGTTTATGAGTCCACTCTTTAGGGTCAGCATTATGATCAATTGCTGCATTTTCCGCAGGCAAACCAAAAGCATCAAAACCCATTGGATACAAAACATTGTAACCCTGCATTCTTTTGAAACGCGCAATACAATCCCCAATAGAATAATTTCTAGCATGCCCCATGTGAAGCTTACCGCTTGGATAAGGAAACATTTCAAGAACATAATACTTTTCTTTTTTAGAATCTTCATTAACCTTAAAAATTTCTTCTTCTTCCCATTTCTTTTGCCATTTCTTAGCAATCTTGTTTAAATCAATACTCATACAAAAAACACCATTAAAAATATTTATAAACTATTCAAGCTTCTTTTTAAATCCCTCAAGGTCTTTTAAAAATCTTTTAATTGTATTAGGTAAATTTTCAAGCTGAGTAGAAAAAGTATTAGCAACCATTAAAAGCAATTCAGAATCAGAAGCACTTGTTTTTTCTGAAGAACTCAAAACCAAATCAATTTCTTTATTACCTTTCTTAACTGCTTTCTTTCCTTTTTTCCACTTAGAAAAAAGTTCTTCTGCTCTAGCCGGAATTAATTCTGATTCAACTCCCAGCAAATTAGAAACTTCTTTTAACAAATCCCCTATTCCCTTTTCTTCTTTAACTGCTGCTTTTCCCGCAGTATAATTAATTCTAATTATTCCGTCCTGAACTTTAGTAGAATTAATAATTTTTAATTTTTCAAGTTCGCCTAAATTATTTGCATGAGTTCCACCACAAGCTTCAACATCAGAACCAATTTTAATAATTCTCAACTTTCTACCTGGAACAAATCCTCCTTGATAAATATGCATTCCATACTTATCCTCTGCAGTTTCACGCGGTAAAATTTCACTTTGTACGTTTAAATTCTTTTTTATTTTTTCATTAGCACAATCCTCAATTTGTTTCAATTCTTTTTCGCTTAACAAATCATAATGAGAAATATCAAGTCTTCCTTTTTCAAGAGTTTTAGAAGCACCGGCTTGCCAAACATGAGGCCCAAGAATTTCAAAAGCGCACAAATTCACAAGATGTGCAGAGGAATGATGTTGCATTAATTGTTTTCTTCTTTCAAAATCAATTTTTCCCTTAACCTTATCTCCAACTTTAAAATTATTATTTTCAAGTTTATGTAAAATAATTTCTCCTTGTTTAAAAACTTCAACAACTTTTATTTCATTTAAAAAACCAGTATCATAAATCTGTCCGCCTGAAGTAGGATAAAAAGCAGTTCTATTAAGCACAACAAGATTTTCTTTTGACCAAACAATTTCAGCATCAAAATCAATTAATTTCCAATCCTCAAAATAAAGAATCTCAGTACTTGAAACACCCTCTAAAGAAAATAATTCTTTCTTTTTAGTAGAAACTTTATGCTCTTTTTTTTCATGTCTTTCAGCAACAATAGAATAAAAATCATCAGGAATCTCAACGGCAATCCCGTCGTCAGCCAGTTCTTTTTTTACTTGTTCAGGCCTTACTCCTTGAGCATCATAAAGCTCAACAAGCAACCCTACAGGAATGCTAATTTTACCTTTGCCAATTTTACCTTTAAAAGATCTAATAAAATTTGAAGTTACTTGTTTTGAACGCTTTTTATTTTCTAAAAACTTTTTCTTTTCATTCTCAAGAATAATCGAAACATCGTCAATTTTTTCACTTAACTCAGGGTACATTGGCTTCAAAAATTTAGCATGCGTTTCTGCTAAATCAACTAAATCAATATCCCACTCATAATCATCAATAAACCCTAATGCTCTTCTAAGAATAATTCTAAGATTATAACCCCCTCCAACATTAGAAGGTAATGCTCCATCATTCAAAGCAACAAGAGCCGCACGAGAATGTTCACCAACACTATAAATTGCTGCAAGAGGCAAAACTTTTTCCTTTAATTCATTAACATCAATCGAAAGTTCTTTTGAAATACTACTCCAAACTTTTTCAATGTCATCAGTTTCATCAACATTTAATAAAGCAGAATAAGGCAAAAAACGTTGCATTAATTTTTCATCAGGCTTATAACCTGTGGTTTGATAAAGCTTTTTTGCAACAGTAGGAAAAGTTGTTTCATAAGAATTACTTTTTCCAGTAGTAAGCCAAGGAACTCGCTCATGTCCTTGCCCCATATCTAAAACTTTTATATCAAGTTCTTTATACCCAGAATCAGTTTGTTCATATTGCATATAAACTTGATTACCGATTTCCATTCCCCGAGAAAAAAATTCCATACACGGCCCAAAAGTTCCACCGCCAGCCCAAGCATCTTC
Source organism: uncultured archaeon (assembly GCA_964531875.1). Lineage (GTDB taxonomy): Archaea > Iainarchaeota > Iainarchaeia > Iainarchaeales > Iainarchaeaceae > UBA493. Next base: position 4,736 of record CAZHFT010000015.1, read on the forward strand.
ATGAACAATTAATTCTTCTTTAGGAATTCCCATTCCATTAGTAATCCAATCAAAATATTCCCCCCAATATTTTTCCATATTATAATTTTCTTTTTTTTCAAAATGAAGTTGACCAAGCATATCAAAACAAACATAATGTGAACCAGTGACGCCTACATTATCAATATCATTAAAACGTAAAGAAAGTTGAGGGATAATTACAGCATTACTCTTTGGTTTAATCTCCCCTTTAACAACATAAGGTTGAAATGGATAAACTGAAGCACCAACCCAATACACATCAGGTCTCCATCTAGCAACAACAGGATAACGTTCATACTCATAATAACCAAGTTTTTTGAAATGATTCTTAAAAGCAGTCCAAGTTTCTAAATAATCAAAACCTTTTTTTGTAGGAGGATTGCCAATAAACGAATAACCCCCACAACAAGTAGAATCGCCACAAACAGTTCTTTCAGAATCAAGACTCCAAAAAAACTTTCCACATTTTTCACATTTATTTCTTTGAAAACCTTTAGACTTAATTACGCCAACAGGATAATTCTTATCCGGCTCAGTTGAGGCTTTAACCTTAAACTCTGCTTTAATTTCTTTATCAGTTTTCATGATAAAACTGAGTTAAAAAAGGTTTTTAAGGGATAAGACAACAAAAATAGATTATTTTATTTTAACTTGAAAATTAATTTCTTTCTTTTCAACCAACCCTAAATCAATCTTTCTTTTTTAGGGCGAATTTTAATTTTCTTTCTTTTTCGCCAACGTTTTTCTTTCTTTTCAAAAGAAAGAAAAAGGTTGAGCAACAGGCCATAAGCCGCCTTCTGTTCTGACCAAAATCATTAACAAGAAGATTCCTGTTTCTTTCGAAACTGGTCGCGTCAGCATTCGACTTAGCGTCACAAAGGACTTGCACCACTGGAGGCACGTTTCATCCCCAAAGGGTATCGTTTCTGTTCCACCAGACCACCTCTCGGTGTTTTGTGTTGCTTGGGTGGGCGGACTTTCCTCAGTTCACACGAGCTACGCTCGGAACCGATAGCTGACCACCTGCTACTCAATACTAATTGGCTATTTAAGAGTTTTTAAAGGGAAAGGGAAGGCTTTTTAGGGAAAAAAAACAATTATAATTATGGCAAATCCAAGATCCCATAACCACAAAAAGCAAAAAGGAAGGAAAAAACAGCTAGACAAACAAATGCCTACATTGGATAAAGCGCAGACAAAAAGAACAATAACCAAATCCAAAATTGATTCGTTTAGAACAAGACTGTCTGATAAATTAGTGAAAAATCCCGCTTACATTATCGCTCACCCAAAAACTGCCCTCAAAATGCGAACTCAAATAGGGTCATACAGGCAAAGAAGAACACAACTCAACCAAACAAAAAAAAGAGTGATTGAACTACTTCAGGCTAACGGAATAGAAGTATTGAATAGTATTTCGCGAGTAAAAACAACAAAAAGTCTAGCGAGAAATATTGAAAGTCGAAGTGCAAAATACGACAAAAAACCAAGAAGTGCTTATGAATTAGTTAATGGTCAATCAAGACATTTTAGTTCTGCATTGAATGAAGTATTAGGGCTTAGAGTTTGGGTAAAAAATCCTAATGCCGCAAGAAAAGCAAGAGAAATTCTGACTCGGGAAGGAGAAGTGCTTGTAGACAAGGATTTTTCAAAAGATGCACGGGCAGGAGGCTACCGCGCATACCATATTGTCAATGCACAAATAGGGAGAAATGTTGAAATTCATATTAGAACTCCTGAATGGGAAGCAGCAACAAGAAGCCTTGACAAATCGCGCGGAGCATATAAAACAAAAAAACAAAAAGCTGAACGGCAAGCATTAGTTGAAGAAGTTAACAGAGTAAGACAGGAGTTCGCTGCAATACTGAATAAATATATGTCAACTGAATTAATAAATAAAATTTTTAGAAAATCTACCCTGCCTTTTGATTCGCAAGTTAGATTAGTGGATGACCTATTCCGAAAGAACAGGATCCCAAAAGCACAAAGAACAAACTTGATTACAGGAATAATAAAAAGTTCTCCTGAAAGCGCTAAGAAAAAAAAGGATTTTGTTAATGATCTTGTAGAAAGAAAAATTATTTCACAAGCAACTGCAAAAAATATTATTGATGAACTTAGAAAAAAATAAAAAATACTGATGTTTAACAAATTAAAAAATCACTTCAAAAAAAAAGTACTAATCCCTCAACAGTATTAAAAAAATACTGATGTTTAACAAATTAAAAAAAGTATTTTTATATTGCACTTTTCTTTTTAGTGTAGGTTTTTCTTTTCGTGCAACGAAAAGAAAAAAGTACATGCATTGGTATGAAACCCGATTTAAGAGTCCTCTCAAGCCTTTAGTATTAGTGAGCTTAATTTCTCGCGAAAGCTTGAAACTTACACTCCTAACCTATCAACCCGGTCTTTTACCGGAGCTTTCGTCCCTAGCCCTTTACTTTTTACAGAAAAGGTTTCAGGAACGAGTGTCTCTTTTTAGGGGCTTCTTCGAGCTTAGATGCTTTCAGCTCTTATAAGCTATGGCGTAGCTACCCAGCGATGCCTTGTCAGACAACTGGTTAACCAGTGGCCACGAAGCGCCGTTCCTCTCGTACTCAGCGCTCCTTCCCCTCAGACACTCAACAACTCCAATAGATAGTAACCAAACTGGCTCGCACCGTTCTTAACCCAACTAACGTTCGGTTTTAATCAGTTAACACCTGCACCCTTGGCCGCTTATGCACGGCCAGGATACCAAGAGACGACGGCGAGGTCGCAAACCGCGGGGTCGATGTGAACTCTCACCCGCGACCACTCGGTTACCCCCAGGGTAAGTTCACTGTTAGACCAGAGTGCCACTTAGGCACTACTGACGTTCGCTAAACCCTTCTTTCGAATCCACGAAACTTGCTATGTATTTCATGGTCAAGCATGCTTTTACTTTTGCATTCTACGGAGAATTTCTGACTCTCCTGAGCATACCTTAGGGCGCCCCTGATACATTTTCAGGGGCGTGCCACCCCAGCCCAACCACCAAATCAAATGCTGTTCCCTTTTACAGGTAAAGCGGTGCGGTTTTCAAAGGATGGTGTTCCATTGTTGCTCCATAATTCCTAGCGAAATTACTTCGACGCTCCCATCTACGCTCCACATTAAAAACTGCACCACAACATCAGACTGTGGTAAACCTCCGTGGGGTCTTCTCTTCCCATTGGAATTCCGCGGCATATTCACCGCGCAGCGAGTTCATCAGGCCTCTATTTGGGACAGCGGGAATCTCGTTACTCCGTTGGTGCAAGCCGGCAATCAACCGGCAAGGTATTACGCTACCATAAGAGCCTCAGAGTTAGGCCCGCTCTTTACCAGCGCTTAGTTCCCTTGGACAGGAGTTTCACGTACTGGCAGTGAGCAGGAGTCAGCGACTATACAAACCATTACTGGCTAGCAGTCACCTGTGTTTTTGATAAACAGTCGGACTCCCCTTGTTATTGCAACCTGCAATCTGCATTGCAGGCACCCCTTATACCTAAGATACAGGGCTATTGTTGCCGAATTCCCTAAATAGAGTTAATCCCTGAGACGTCTAGGCCTTCTCAGCCAGGGGCACTTTTCTCGGTTCTTGGTACGATCATGTAAAATCCTTTGTGTTTCCATTTTCACGGACTCCAGACCTTGAGTTTAGATTGCTCCTGTTCCCAACTTTACTCCGCTTCTCGCCATTACGGCTCTCCACGGACTTATATTGGTTAAACCACGCGACAGCGTGGCAAACTCTAGTCCAAAGTGTCTGAAAACACACTATCGTTACCGAAAATGTATTTACATGGTACGCGAATATGAACGCGTTTCCCTTTCGGTTAATCCGTGTTACGGTTAACCTTAGGATCGACTAACCCTTAGCTAATGATTAGCGCTAAGGAACCCTTGCCCTTTCGACGGAGAGGATTCTCACCTCTCTATATTATTACTAGCCCGAGGATCCATATCTCTAACAGATCCACAAGAAATTACTCCCTTGCTTCTACTCTATCAGAGCACCATCCTACCAAAGCGCATTTACAAAATGCGTTCCCAGGTATCGGCAGCAGATTTTAGCCCAGCTTATTTTCAAGGCCCTTCACCTAGATGTGTGAGCTGTTACACTTTCTTTAAAGGATGGCTACTTCTAAGCCTACCTCCACATTGTTTTAGGAAAAGGACACTTTTCGTGATTAACACTTAATCTGCATTTATGGGCCTTAACCTGAGTCTGGGTTGTTCCCCTTAAGGACATGAGGCTTACCCCACATGCCCCGACTCCTTGCTTCTACGGCAATTGCAGATTCGGAGTTTGACAAAAAAGCTACCAATTTCTTGGCAGTACTTCTTAATCAGTATCTCTACCCCACAATCAGCCTCCACAAGGGCAAGCCTAAGAGCTTCTTCGGATGGAGCCTGCTATCACCAGATTCGAATGGCATTTTACTCCTATTCCCATGTCACCCGAGTAGTTGGACTAACAACGGTTGCGGTCCTCCATCCCCCGGTAGGGGGACTTCAACCTGCACAGGAATAGATCATCTGGTTTCAGGTCTGATGTCTGTGACTTGAGCACTATTCATACTCAACTCCTCATACCACGAAGGTACTGTGAGTTCTTGCTTTCGCTACGGCTTCTCTCCGTCGGAGATTAACCTTGCCACAGCCATCAACTCCCTCGGTCGTGTTTCAGGACGAACGACAAGACACTGAATCACCAAACTCGTTCCAGAAATTTCTAACTTTCACTTCGAATGGCTTTACCTCTTCCATGCCTTGCCCGCCTATGACCATCTAGTTTCAGGTGCTTTTCACCCCCTGTTAAGGGTACTTTTCAACTTTCCCTCACGGTACTAGTGAGCTATCGGACTTGGGTAGTATTTAGGATTACGAGTAAGTGACTCGCATATTCAGACGCGAAATCCAACGCGCCCTACTCTGGGTACCAAAAAATCAACTCTCATTGCTTAATTTACACGGCTTTCACGCTCTACGGCAGAACGTTCCAGTTCACTTCTACTCACAATAAGAGATTGTAAATTGGCCCAAACCCCACATCTCCCTAACCTCACAGTTAGGGATTCGGTTTGTCCTGATCTGTTTTCGATCGACTCTAGTAACAGAATCGCTATTGCTTTCTTTTCCTGCCGGTACTAAGATGCTTCAATTCCCGGCGTTCCCACTCCATAAAGGAGTAGTTCAGGGATCCTTGGTTCAACACTTGCATGCAGCTCGCCAAGGCTTATCGCAGCTTGCCACGCCCTTCTACAGCTCCCAAACCTAGTCATCCACTAGATGGCTTACAGAACTCTTAAATCGATTGGCCTACCAATGCACGACTTCATAACCAAAACTCCCGGGTAAGGAGATCAGCTCAATCAATCAATCCAAAACAACTTGAATTGACTCCTACAACAATAAATTATTTTCTTTGTAAGTGTAAATTTTTTATTTAATTTTTTAAAATAAAATTTT
>CAZHFT010000016.1:0-10150 GCA_964531875.1 uncultured archaeon
TTAGCAAGAACAAATTTGCCTTCATATTCACTGGCAAGTTTTTCTATTGTTGGCCCAAGCATTTTACAAGGACCACACCAATCAGCCCAAAAATCAACCACTACAGGAAGTTCTTTAGATTTTTCAAGTACTTCTTTTTCAAAACTTGAATCAGTAACATCGATTTTAGTCATTTTTTTGCCTCCACTAATTCACTCCATTTAACTAATTTTATTTTTTAAAGTATTTTTTATTTTAATCGCGAGTGAAAAAACTAATCAATAGTGACTATTATGTTCACTTCTTTTTAAAGGAGTTTTTGTGTAGTGCAAAAATAGCTTTTATAAATTCACTAGTGGAGCATTTACCGTTATACCTATTTGGAAAGCAATGAGTCAATTTGCGATAGCTATTGGAGCAATTCCCAAAAGCACTTTTATAAAAGAATTAAATACTATTACGTCCTTATTTTTTAGAGGTGAGTTTGCTTGTATCATATTGCAAAAATAATTGAAGTTATTCCTGTTGAAGAAAAAGGAACAAAATCGTGTGAATCTTTAAGTCATTCACTTGTGGAAACATGGGATGGAAATAGACTAATTTTTAAAGTGAATCAAAAAATTGCACCTTATGTAAAAAAAGGAGATTTTGTTTTACTTGATTTTTCTCCGGTTTCACTTGCAACCGCACCAGTACCAAGGCATGAAGTAGTGGAAATTGTTAATTCTACTACTGGAAAAAAAGTTTGGAAAGAAATGAAAGATTATCTTGAAAAAAAGAAAAGTACTCTTCAAAATAAAGCTGGAGCTTCAGCACAAGCATTTCCAAATATGGGGCACATGATTCGGTGAACTTATTCATAAAAAATTTAAGTAAGGCAATTCTTTTGCCTTTTCTTTTGTTTTTTCAAGATTATTAATTAATAATCCAAGCGTATCCCAAGAACCATCAATTAAACTTTTTCTTCGTTCTTCAGAAATACTTATTTTTATTTTTTCTTCTCCAAAAGAAACTTCACTATTTTCAATATTAATCAGAACTTTTTCTTCTGCATTTTTTTCAGAATAATTTTGTAACTTTTCAATATTTTCTTTTGTTGTTGTTACACAAGGTATTCCAAGCATTTGACAATTTCCTGCAAATATTTCTGCAAAACTTTCTCCAATTATTGCTTTTACCCCATGCCTCATTAATGCTTGGGGTGCATGTTCTCTTGAAGAACCACAACCAAAATTTTTGTTAACTAAAAGAATATTTGCGCCTAAATATTTGTCTTCATTAAATGAATGTTTTTTTGGTTGTCCATTAGAATCAAATCTAACATCATAAAACGCAAATTTTCCAAGAGTATCAAAAGTAATTGTTCGCATATATCTTGCAGGAATTATTTCATCAGTATCAATATCATTCCCTCTAACCTGAATTGCTTTTCCTTTTACTTCTAATATTTTTGAAATCATAAATAATCCCTCACATCAACAATTTTTCCTTCAATTGCAGAAACTGCAACCATTGCAGGACTCATTAAAATTGTTCTTCCTGTTGGACTTCCTTGTCTTCCTTTAAAATTTCTATTTGAGGAAGACGCACAAATTTCTCTACCTATAAGCTTATCAGGATTCATTGCAAGACACATTGAACATCCTGCATCTCGCCATTCAAAACCTGCTTCTTCAAAAATCTTATCAAGCCCTTCTTCCTCAGCTTGTTTTTTTACTTGTTGTGAACCAGGAACAGCTAAAGCTCTAACGTTTTCAGAAACCTTTTTTCCTTTTATTAAGTTTGCTGCTTCTCTTAAATCACTAATTCTTCCATTAGTACAAGAACCAATAAATGCAACATCGATTTTTTTTCCAAGCATTGATTCTCCTTCTTTAAATCCAGTGTAATCAAATGCATCTAATGCAGTTTTTCTTTCATTCTCTGGAAGTGAATCAATTAATGGAATTTTTTTGGTTACGCTGGTTGTTTGACCAGGATTGATTCCCCAAGTAACCATTGGCTCTATTGCTGAACCATCAATTAAGTAAACATCATCATACTCCGCATCAGAATCAGAAGCAATTGATTTCCAAAATTCAACTAATTTTTCAAAATTTTCTTTAGGCACATATTCCCGATTTTTTAAATACACAAAAGTTTTTTCATCAGGATTAACATACCCTGCTCTTGCTCCACCTTCAATAGTCATATTACAAACAGTCATTCTCTCTTCAATACTCATTTCTTCAAAAACTTGTCCACAATACTCATAAGCAAAACCAAGTCCGCCTTTTACGCCAAGTTCTTGAATTATTTTTAATGCCACGTCTTTTGCAAAAACTCCTTTTTTTAGAGAACCAGTTACCTTAATTTTTTTTACTTTTGGTTTTTTCATTGAAATGCATTGGGAAGCAAGAACGTCTCTTATTTGAGAAGTTCCAATTCCAAAAGCAATTGCTCCAAAGGCTCCATGAGTACTTGTATGTGAATCGCCACAAGCAACAAGCATTCCTGGTTGAATTAACCCAAGTTCTGGAGCAATAACATGAATTACTCCTTGTTTGCCTGTTTCAGGATTAAAAAAAGTTACTCCAAATTCGCTAGTATTTTTTTCTATTGCTTGCATCATTTCTTCAGCCAACTCATCCTTAAATGGTCTACTTCGATTAATTGTTGGAATAATATGGTCAACAGTTGCAAAAGTTCGATTTGGAAAAGCTACTTTCAACTTTTTTTCTCTAAGCATACTAAATGCCTGAGGAGAAGTAACCTCATGTAACAAATGCGTTCCAATAAATAATTGGCTTTCGCCATTAGGAAGTTTTTGAACTTCATGCAATTTCCAAACTTTATTAAACAAATTTTTTTTCATAAATAACACTTTTTTTATCAAATAGATTTAGGAATAATTAGATTTAAAAAACAATTAAAATCAACTAAAAAAACTTTAAATCGAGCTAAATACACTTAAAAAGAAATCGTTCCTTTTTTAGAATATGAGTGAAATATGGATTTATTCTATTTTAAGCGTTATTATTGTAAGCCTTATCTCTTTAGTTGGCTTGTTTACAATTAGTATTAAAATTGAAAAATTGAAAAATTATTTACTTTATTTAGTTAGTTTTTCCGCAGGTGCATTACTTGGAGGTGCTTTCCTACATTTACTTCCTGAAATTGTTGAAGAAATTGGTTATACTACTGAAATTTCATTATTAGTTATTGGAGGAATTCTTTTTTCATTTATGACTGAAAAATTTATTAGATGGAGGCATTGTCATATCCCCACTTGTGATGAACACCCTCACCCAATTGCTACAATGAATTTAGTTGGAGATGCAGTTCATAATTTTATGGATGGATTAATTATTGCAGGAAGTTATCTTGTTTCTATTCAAGCAGGAATAGCTACTACTATGGCAGTTTGTTTTCACGAAATACCCCAAGAAATTGGAGATTTTGGAGTTCTTCTTCATGCAGGATATTCAAGAAAAAAAGCTTTAATTTTTAATTTTTTAAGCGCACTTACCGCAATTCTCGGAGCAATAGTTGCATTAATTCTTAGTTCATTAATTGAAAATATTACTCAATTAATCGTACCTTTTGCAGCAGGGATGTTTGTGTATATTTCTTGTTCTGATTTGATTCCAGAATTACAAACTGAATTAAACATAAAAAAATCATTACTCCAAGTTGTAGCATTTATTCTGGGTGTCGGAATAATGCTTTGGATAAAAATGATTAACGGATAATAATTAAACTTGTTTTTTATGCAAAAAGAAAAAATTCAATATTATGCTGTTCTTGCAGGGTCAATTGATGGTTTTATTGCTAAAGAAGAAAATCAATTAAGCACTACTTGGACAAGCAAAGAAGATAAAGAACATCTTCACCAAATGGAAGATGAAGCAGATGTTTTACTTTTAGCAAGCAAATCTTACGAACTTGCAAAAGAACCATTAAAGAACCGCAATTTAATTGTTCTAACAACTAAAGTCGATTCAATAAAAAAAGAAAATGAAAAACTTTCATTTATTAATTTACAAACCGCGGATTTGAAAAAGTATATTGAAGAAAAAAAGTACAAAAAGGTTTGTGTTCTCGGAGGAAGAGTTGCTTATAATTATTGTCTCAAAAATAATCTTTTAGATGACATTTACATTACAATTGAACCAATTGTTTTTGGTAAGGGAATTAATGCATTTAATGAAGAAATCACCCCTCAAAAATACAATCTTGTTTCTGTTGAAAAACTAAATGAAACAGGAACTATTTTATTACATTATTCGAAAAAATAATATTTTTAGATTTAAAAAAAATATAAATCTTATTTAAAAAAAATAAGCGTTCACTTTAAAAAAAAGGATAAGCATTTAATTCATTCAATCCTTATTTTGTGCATGGATTATTTTGAGCAAACCATGTATTGGCTTTTAAGTGGTTCAAAAGGCGCAATAAACCGCGTTAGAATCATTGCAGAACTTGAAAAAAAACCAGTTAACATGAATGAACTTAGTAAAAAAATTAATTTGAATTACAAAACAATTCAACACCATATCCAGCTTTTGCTTGAGAACAACCTTGTTGTTGAGCGCGGTTCTAGGTATGGAAAAGTTTTTTTCTTGTCGTCACAATTAGATGAGAAAAAAAGTCTGTTTAAAAAATTGTTTGATGAAACTATCTTTGTGGAGGAAAAAAAATGAGTAAAAAAATTTCAAAAGAAATTATTCAAGTAACCGGAATAGTTGTTGTTCTCTTGCTTTTTGTAGGGGCTTTTAGCTTTGCAGTTGATTCAGTTGCACCTTCACCTAAAAATGGTTTTCCAAAAGCTGAATTTAGAGCTAATGATTTTAGACATTATTTTGAATTTAAAGAAAATTTTACTCTTGTTCAGGCAATACTTGCTACGTTTAATTCTATTTTGCTTGTTTACTTGCTTTTCAACTATGTTTCGCTTTACAATCAAATCAAATCCAAATTTGCACTTGGTCTCATAGTGGCTGCAACGTCATTTTTGGCATTTACTTTCACAGCAAACCCAGTTATTCATAGTTTCTTTGGATTCAGAGGTTCTGGTCTTGGGCCTTTTGCTATGTTGCCACTCATATTTTCCTTGATTGTCACTTTAGTGCTTATTTACTTGAGTAAAGAATAAGTACCCCCTAATTCATGCTGAATTTGGGTCTAACTTCGGAAAATTCTTTTTTAAGTAGCTTCCGCAATTGTTTCAATCGCTTTGGAGGTGAAATAAAAATGAATAAAAAAATTTTAATTGGTGTCCTCTTGGTTGTTGGTCTTGCTTTTGCAGGAGTGGCAATGGCTGAAGAGCAAACCCAAGAACAAATGCGAAATGGTTTTGACCCTGCAATAAGAGAACAAATCGAGGCTGCAATAGCTAATGAAGATTATGACGCTTGGCTTAGCATTCATGAAGAAAATAATCTTTTAGGTGGAAGAATGGCTTCATTAATAACTGAAGAAAATTTCAGTCTTCTAAATGAACTCCACGCTGCCAGAGAAAATAAAGACTTTGAAAGAGTAAAAGAAATTCGTGAAGAAATAGGTTTTCCAGCAAAAGGCCCAAGAGGAAGAATGGGCTTCCAAAAAGGAAATTTTGAAGGAAAAAGAAATTTCGAAAGAGGTTCTTTTGAAGGAAAAGGATTAATGAGAGGAAATTGCCCACTATCAGAGTGAATAGGTCTTTTGGCCTTTCACTTTTTCTTTGAATTTATGCCCAATTTGGGTCTAAGTTCGGGAAATTGATTTTTAAACATAATAACTATTATTAATGTGAGAATAATGACTAGCGTATTACAATTGAAAAACGTTTGGAAAATTTACAAATTAGATGAAGTAGAAGTTCCCGCGCTTAAAGGAATTGATATCAACATTACACAAGGTGAATTTGTTGCGGTTACTGGTCCCTCAGGTTCAGGTAAATCAACCGCACTTGGAATTATGGGTGCGTTAGATTCTCCTTCAAAAGGAGGAATTTTTCTTGATGGAATTAATGTAACTAATTACACTGAAGATAAGCTCGCTAGGATTCGAGGTAAAAAAATTGGTTTTGTTTTTCAAGCATTTAACCTTCACCCTACTTTAAGCGTTTATGAAAATATTGCATTACCAATGAGAATTCACGAGTTTAATTCAGAAGAAATTGAAAAAAAAGTTCCTGAATTAATAAAACTTGTTGGGTTAGGCCACAGAGCAAATCATTTACCTAAACAACTTTCAGGAGGCGAAAGACAAAGAGTAGCAGTGGCTAGAGCTTTGTCCACAGAACCTTCAATGGTTCTTGCAGATGAACCAACAGGAAACCTTGATACAAAAACTGGAGAAGAAATTCTTGCGTTGTTCAAAAAGCTTCATGAAAAAGATGGAAAAACAATTATAATAGTTACACACGAACCAGATATTGCTAATAGAGCCGAGAGAATAATTCGTTTGAAAGATGGTAAAGTTGATTCTGTTAAGAGGGTAAAAGCAAAATGAATAAAGAAAAATTTTTTGATTATGGTTTCGAGAGAAACTTTTAAGGAGTTGATGAAAAAATGAGAAAAAGTATTTCAATAGGATTAATTCTGTTATTCGCATTAACAATGTTTCAAAGTGTTAGCGCGCTTTCAGATTTTGGTATCCTCTCAGAGGTTACATCAATAAGTTTTTTGCCTACAACAATTCATGCAGGCGATACAATTAGTATTGCAATTGATGTAAAAAATCGAGGCACCAGTATAACAATGATTAACCTTATTGCTAATCTTGATGCAGGAAATCAATTTAGTGCAACTGATTTAAGTTATTTAGTTGGAGATATTAAGCCACAAGCATCAAAAACAGCGATACTAAAATTTAAAGCCAATGAAGATATTGTGCCAGGATATTACCCTATTTTTTTAACTCTTGAATATGATAGAGATGGTACTCATGTTACTGACAAACAAACAATTAGTGTTCCTGTTGCAATGTCAGAAAAAAATATTGATGTTACTGTTGAACCGAAAATAATCAACCCTGGAAATCAAACAGAAATGAGTTTTACTCTAAAAAATATTAGCGGAACATCAATTTCGAATGTAGCTTTCTCTTGGGATGAAGCAAATGACCTTATTTTACCATTGGGTTCAGATAATAAAAGATATGTGAACACTATTGCTGCAGATACTTCAGCAGAACTTGTTTATATTGTTGCTGCAGACCCAAACATCGCCCCTGGAATATATCCTCTTGATGTAACCATTAGTTTCACTGATGTTGAAGGAACAAAAACTCAGGAATCAGAAGTTGGCCTTATCATTGGAGGAGAAACTGATTTCGAAGTTAGTGCTGAAGTGAAATCAGATCAGCTTTCATTGAGCATTGCTAACATTGGTTCGAACAATGCAGAATCAGTAGTTATCAAAGTACCAAAACAAGGTTCGGTTAGTATTAGCGGAACGAATATTGAAATTGTTGGAAACCTTAACAAAGGAGATTTTACTCTTGCAAACTTTTCATTGCAAGGTTCAAGAACCACTTCAATAGCTAATAAAACAGCTCCAACTACTTCAGGAATAAGAATCCCTGGCCTTAAAACCGGAAAAACACAACTACATGAATCAGGAATTGCAGAAAATTCATTTTCAGAAGGTTTTGCCGGAGGAGAAATATCAATCCAAATTGACTACACTGATACTACTGGAGAAAGACACACAGTAATAAAAAAAGTTGATTTGAGTGTTGAGTCAACTCAAACTTTTGATTCAACAACTAAAAAGGATTCTGGCTTTCCATTGCTTCCAATAGGTTTGATGATTCTTTTCATTGGAGGAGGAATACTCTATAATAAAAAGAAAGCGAATAAAGATTGGAAAAAACTTGGAATAAAGCTTGCGATAATTGCTGTAATGTTTTTGATTGCAATCTTTTTGCTAGGTGCAGATATGATTGCATTAACAATAGCAACAATTGTTTCAGCATTTCTAATGTGGAAGTTTTTTGGAAAAAAGGAGTGAATTAAATGAAGCTTGCTGACTCTTTTAACTTTTCATTAAATAACATTCTGCATAGACAACTGAGGTCATGGCTCACCCTCCTTGGAATAATTATTGGCGTGACCGCAGTTGTTTCTATTATTTCTATTGGAGATGGAGCCAGCGCAAGCATTAATGCACAATTAACCGATTTTGGAACTGATACAATAACTATTTCCCCAGGATTCAGTTCTGCAAATAAATTTGGAGGAGGATTTAGAGGAGCTCCTAAAAGTATGGGTGGTTCTAGTGGAGCTTCTACAGAAACTCCTGAATTAGGGAGATTAGATGTAGTGATAATCAAAGGAAATCCTAATGTTGAACTTGTTAATGAAATTGTTTCTGGGGGAGGAGAATTTGTTTTTCTTTCCGAATCAATTAATGTTTCAGTAAAAGGAGTTAATCCTGTTTCGTGGTTGGAAATCAATTCCGATTCTGAACTTGAAGCTGGAAGATTTTTGGGCGCAAGCGATTCTTATTCAATTGTTATCGGAGGACAACTCGCAAGCGACACTTTCAAACAACCAATAACTGTTGGAAGAAGAATCACAATTGAAGATAAAGCATTTACAGTAATTGGAATTCTTGATGATAATAGCAAAACTATTTTGATGCCCTATGATATTGCTTGGGTTATTACGGATGTTGAAAAAAATACTTACAGTTCAATTGAAGCAAAATTAAAAAACAATGATTTAATGGCTGAAACTGCAGACGAAATTACTGCCTCTTTAATGATTTCAAGAAAAGTAACTGAAGAAGACAAAGATTTTACTGTTTCAACTCCACTTGAATTATTGGAAATGGTAAACGAAACAGTAGGCACAATGACTCTATTCCTTGGAGCAATTGCAGCAGTATCTCTTATAGTTGGAGCTGTTGGAGTTGCAAATAGCATGTTTACTTCAGTACTTGAAAAAACTAAAGAAATAGGCATAATGAAAGCACTTGGAGCAACTTCCAATGAAATAATGGTTCTATTCATAATAGAATCAGGACTCTTTGGGTTAGTTGGGGGACTTATTGGAGTTCTCCTAGGGTTAGGAACATCAGCATTACTATCCGTATTAATTGGCATGGATACACTAGTAACCCTAGAATTAATGGTACTTGCAATTGGACTTTCAACATTAATTGGTGTGGTTTCAGGATTACTTCCTGCAAGATCAGCATCAAAACTTAGACCAATAGAAGCACTTAGGTACGAGTAAAATTAATTTAAAATAAATCAATCTAAAGCGGATTATTAAATTATTATTTTTTCTAGTTCCGTACAAAAGAAACATTTTTATGTAATCTATTCCATATTTTATTTAATTTCGAGAATGATACTAATGCAAAATTTAAGAAAATTAATCGCAATCTTATTTTTGCTTCTAATGATTTCTTTTTCTTATGCTAACCCTTCCTGTGGAGATACAATCGTAGGAGACACAACCCTAACAGCAGACATGATAGACTGTTCAGTTGATGGTTTGATTATCGGAGCAGACAGCATCACACTAGATTGCGACGGCTTTGGGATTTATTCAGACGCAACAATAGCTATTGCAGGAGAAAAAGGAATAGAAATCGGAAGCTACGATTCCATTACAATCAAAAACTGTGACATAAACGGATTTTATAAGGGAATTACTTCAAGCAATGGAGGAACAGACTCCAATATTTCAGACAATAATATAACTTACAGCATTAACCTAGGAATATATCTGGACGATTCTGACCGAACAGTGATAAAAAACAACAACGTATTAAGAAACGGATACCGAGGAATTTATGTTTACAGTTCAGCGGATGTGAATGTTTTAAGCAACATAGTAACAAACAATTCAGGAGATGGAGTGATGCTGGATTATTCATATTATAACTTAGTTTATGACAACAACAGTTCAAACAACATCGGCGCAGGTGTTTTTGTTTGGTATTCTGATGATGTAAATATTTCAAGCAATATAATAACAAACAATTCAGATTACGGAGTGTATTTTAATGATTCCAATCGTGGCTTGATTTATAACAATAATGCATCAAAAAATACCCTTCAGGGTGTTTATGTTAATTCTTCTAATGGCCTGAATGTTTTAAGCAACACAATAACAAACAATTCAAACGACGGAATAGTTTTTAGTTCTTCTGATCGTGCATTGGCTTTTGACAACAACATATCAAACAATCTT
>CAZHFT010000017.1:0-10094 GCA_964531875.1 uncultured archaeon
ATGTTTTCAGGAAAAAAAGTAAGTTGGGATACTGGGTTTTTCAAAAAAATTATGGCTAACGCAACCCCATTCTGGGTAAGTGCATTACTTATAGCAGTTTATTTTGCGACAGATATTGTAATGTTGTCTTTTCTTTTGGGTTCCGAGAAAGTTGGAATTTATAGTGCGGCATACCGCCCAATAATTGCAACTCTCTTTATAGCAGGCCCAATATTTACTTCACTTTACCCAAAACTTTCACAGTTTTCAAAACAAAAAAAAGAATTTAACAGGATTTTTTGGAAGTCTATTAAATTATTTTTAGGAATAAGTCTCCCTATTACTTTAATTTCAATAGTTTTTTCACAAGAATTAGTCTTGTTGCTTTATGGAATCGGATTTAATGAAAGTGTAAATGTGTTCAGAATACTTGGCTTGCTCCCGGTTTTTTTGTTTGCAAACCTGCTTGTTTCAGGGACATTAAATGCCAAGGATAAACAAAGAACAAACATGAAAATTTTTTTTCTAGTGACGATTATTAATATCGGGATGAACTTTATACTCATAAAAGAATTCGGTTTAATCGGGGCTGGTTACGCAACAATAATAAGCCAAGTAGTATTCTTGGGCTTGAGTTCCTACTCGCTCTTGAAAACAGGTTAAATCAATTATGATAATCTGGCACAGTCCATGCATTTTTCAGGATATTGGTTCAATTTTATTTAGTTTCTCAATTTTTTATATTTAGAATTGTTCCAAATTTCTGAAAGAGATTGTTCGAAAATATTACCATTACTGAAAACTCCTATTAAACAACAAACACTAATTTCCCCATTAGCTCTAACCCCGACAAATTGCCAAGGGAACTTACAACCGCCTCTTTTCCTTAAAGGTAAAAGTGTTTTATCCATGTAAATTTCAATCCCTGCTTGTTTAGCTTTTTTTATGGTTAAACAGATTATTTTTTTGAAACCTTTTTTTTCTTCATCAGAAGCAAGGTGTAAAGCTTCTTTTCTGAGCCAGTTATAATCAGACGGATAAAACTGTTTTTCAAAAACAACCTCAACATCTTCTATTAGAACCCCATCAATACCAAGCTCAGAAGCAAGTTCTATTATTCCTGGTAATTCTTCCACATTACTTCGGGTTCTAACAACTGAAAAACCAAGTTTTACCGGATTATTAACTGCTTTAGCCTCAGATTTGAGGTTTCTTATAATCTCTTTTAATGAATCAAAATTAGAACCTGGTCTTATTCTTTCATGTGTTTCTTTCAGAGCACCATCCACTGAAAAAATAACATGATCAAAACCAGAATCCAAAATTTTTTTCCTCATTTGTTTTACTAACATCGAACCGTTAGTGAAAGCAGTTACCTGAATTCCTTTGGATTTTGCATATTTGGTTATTTCAAAAACATCATTGTTCAGAAAAGTTTCCCCAAGACCCAGATAACTAATCCCCGAAACACGCGGAAAATTTGACAATATTATTTTGAATTCATCAAAAGTCATATCCTTAATAGGAATGTCTTTTCGTGGACAATTAATACATTTTAAATTACAACGAGTGGTAAGTTCTAATTGGATGTTACGAGGAATATTTACTGTTTCAGGTAAAGTCCTGGAAACCACAAAATCATTTAAAGCATCAGAAATTGATTGAATCGAAATCACAAAATCACAACCTAATAAAAGATAAAACATAAAGCATAATAATCTTATTAATTAAACTTGCTAAACCAGCTAGCCAAAAAATAAGTTATATTTTGTGCCTTTTTGTGTTTTTTTAGGACATTTCCATTTTAATTTTTTTAACAAACTTTGAGATATCAAATTTTTTTGCCTGTTTAATACAGGCTAACTTATATTTTTTTGGATTCTTCGAAATTTTTTTAACTGCAGAAATCAGCTCTTCAATGTTTGCATTTACCAACAACCCTGTTTTTTTGTGCAAAACAGTTTCAAGGTAACCTCCTTCGTTAACTGCCACAACAGGTTTTCCTGAAGCCATTGCTTCAATAACAGTCATTCCAAAATCCTCGTCCCTAGAAGTGGTGATAAAACCTATTGAATTAGCATAAAGACGGGCTAATTCATGTTCTTTAACCATCCAAGTAAATTCTATATTTTTTGGCGCGTTTGAAAATATTTTTTTCGCATATTCCTCTGAAGGATCACCTTTAACAAAATCCCCTACAATAATTAGTTTTTGTTCAGGCATTTTTCTGAAAGTTTCAATTTGAAGCTCTACTCTTTTTGAAGGGTAAAGTCTGTTGACTGAAAGCCAATAGCCTCCAGGTTTGGAAAAGTAAAATTTTTTTGTGTCTGCAAAAGGAAAAATTATCTTTGCCTTTTGGCGTAAATATTTTTGTATTCTTTTTTTCACATTTTCAGAATTACATACTATTTTTTGCACTTCTCGAATGGATTGATTAGTTAAAAAACGAAAAGTTAATGCGCCAAACGTAAAAATAATTTTGTCAAAAAAATTCATTTGATTACGATAAAATGAGTATAAATCATACACTGCTCTTTCAGGAGTATGGCAGTACCATAAATTTGGTTTGTGTTTTTTCGAAGCAAAAATGCTTCGGTTTCCTGAAAAAATAAAAAAATCGAAATCCTTTGAAAAATCGCACAAAAAAAATTTCAAACTGACAGCCCAGTGTTTTAAAAAAACATGTTTAGGCAACATTCCAAGATTAATTATTTTAATGTTTTCAATTTCCATATGTTTCAATGCACTTTTATTTAGATTTGTGGTTATTATTGTAGCGTTTAATTGTTTTGCAAGGGAAAGAACTAATTTTTCTGCCCCCCCGATATTTTCGAAATAATCTTGAAAAATCGCAATTTTCAATAAAACACCCAAAACAAAAAAATCGATTAATCAATAATCGTTTAGCTATTATTACACTATCCCTAATTTTTAGTTTTTCTTTCCCAATTCCTTTTCCATAAGTAATCGGTACAAAACCAAGTTTTAATTTTTTTTTGCAACATTCTGAAAACAAATCCGCTTCTAAATCAAAGCCATTTGCACGAATATCAATTTTTTTTATTGCCTCTTTTTTGAAAACCCAGTATCCCGAACAAATATCTTTTGTTTTTTGATAATAAAGTAAGTTTGCTAATGATGTGAGAAAACGATTACCCATTAAATAAAACCAATTAAGTTCTATTGGCTTTAAAGTAGAAGTTAACCTATTTCCCACTATCACATCAAAACCATCTATTTTTTGTAAAAATTTTGTAATTTCTTTTGGGTCATAAGTATCATCTCCGTCAATCATTATAACAAAATCAAACTCGATTTTTTTAACATACTCAACTGCTTTTTTAAAAGCAAATCCTTTTCCTTGTTTTTTTTCAAAAAGAATAGTTGCACCAGCTTTTTTTGAAACTATTGCAGTTTTGTCAGAACTATTATTATCCACGACAATTACTTTTGCGTTTTTAGGAATTTTTTCAAGGACTTTTTTAACTCCAAATTCTTCATTTCTACAAGGGACAATAAAAACCAATTTCATACTAAAAACAACACCATAAAGCTTTTTATTTTAAAATCACTAATATTATTATGGTTGCAGATGAAAGAATAGCTCTGTTGACAAAAAAATTAAAGGGATTAGATTTGCGAATAAGAGAATTAATCGAATTAGATTTACCAAACGCTAAAGCCTATGAAAGAGGAAGAATATACCAAGAAATATCTGAATTACAATTTAACCGGGGGTTTTTGCAAAAGGAATTTTTTTTATTGCATGCGCAACATAAAAAAAAGAGAAAAAGTAACCCTCTTAAAAGAAAGTAAGTTTTTTGATTTTTAAATTGTCTGATAAGCACATTATTATATTTCTTTATTCTTTATTTTTTCGTGTTAAAAAATGTTTGATATTATTTCAATCGGTTCTGCAACAGAAGACGTGTTCATTCATGTTCCTGATAAGTTTTCTAAAAATAAATCTTGTACATTCATTCCTGGAACAAAAGTAGAAATTGAAGACATGAGTCATTTTACTGGCGGCGGAGCAACAAATACAAGTGTTGCATTTTCAAGATTAGGATTAAATACAGGCATTCTTTGTGCTGTTGGTGATGATGAAAGTGCTTCAAGAATAATTAATGAATTAAAATCAGAAAAAATAAACACTTCTAATATAATAAAACTTAAGAAAAAAATCACGAGTTATTCTGCTATCTTAACTGGTTTTGGAAGAGACCGAGTTATTCTTTTTTATAATAAAGCAGCGAGTTTAGCTCATGCAAAAGTGAATTTAAAAAAAGTAAATGCGAAATGGTTTTACATTTCTTCTCTTCATGCAAAAACTTCGCTTTTGAAAGAAATTTCAAGTCATGCAAAAAAAATTAATGCAAAAATCGCGTTTAATCCTGGACAAAAAGAATTAAGTCTCGGAATAAAAGGATTACAAAAAATATTCGGGAAGTTAGATATTTTGCTTGTGAACAAGGAAGAGGCATTAAAATTAACTGGTTCAGCAGATGTTCATAGGAATCTTAAAAAGCTTTTACAATTGGCAGAATATGTTGCAATAACTGACGGTAATAATGGAGCATATGCTACCGATGGCGAATATTCGTATTTTACTTCTACTTTTAACATAAAACGATTAGATGTTACTGGTGCTGGAGATGCATTTGGTTCAGGTTTTACTTCAGCAATAATTAAAGGAAAATCAGTTGAGCAAGCTCTTTTGTACGGCACAGCAAATGCAAATTCAGTAATAACAAAACTCGGGACAAAAAACATTTTGTTGAATAAAACTCAGATTAATCAATTCATAAAAAAGCATGCAAAAAAGAACGCAGTAAAAAAACAAAAACTTTAATTCTATTTTTTTTGTAGTTTAATCTTCTTGATTGAATTGCCTGTAGTTTAATCTTCTTGATTAAACTGCTCGTATTTTGTGCGGTTAAACCTATACAGGAATCGTTTGATGCGAGAACCACCAAATGAGTATTTTTCTAAGATTTCTTTTTTGTCTCCGAAAAAGTCTCTAAAGTTTGTTTTTTGAGTTGGGTCAAGCAGGAGAAATTTATTATCCCATTCAGTAATAACAAATGCATGAGGAGTATTATTTTCCATTTCAGCAACTGCAACTTCTGCAGTTTCGTCCCCAAGTGAGTATAATAATGAACACAAAAAAGTTGCTTGGTCTTCATCGTCCCCAATTTTTTCTGAAACAATTTCTTTTGGAGACAACCAAAAAGAAATAGGGATGTCTGATTTTACATATTTTATTTCATCTTTAACATAATTGAATGCTTTTTCACTTGCTTGAAAATAATGGTTATCAAAAGAATAATTTTCAGGTTTTATTTGATTAAGTATTGAGTTTATTGTAAGGTCATCTTTTGAAATAATTGCCTTTATTTCTCCTACTGTTCTTTCTTCTGATTTATTTATTTGTTCCGCATGTTTTCGTAACAAAATTCTGTAAAGAGTTTTTAATTCATCACAAGGTATACAATTACAATCTTTTTCGTTTAATTGTTCTTTAAGGTCTTTAATTTGATTTTTTAATTCTTGATTTTCAAATCTAATTTCAGTATAACTAACTCCAGTTCCTCTTGAAAATTGACTTTTTAATCCTTCTAATTGGTTTTCTAGTTCTTCTTTTTTATCCTTGTCTTTTTCGTAAAAAATACTTTCTTCTAATGCCGAGATTACTCTAATTAAATTTTTTTCTTCAGTAGTTTTTTTTAAGCTAGGATTGGAAGAATCGCTAAAAGTCATAACTATACATAATTTGTCTAAAAACGTCTAAAAACCTTTCTTAATCCCAAAAAATCGAGTATACATAACTATTTTGGATTTTTTGTAGTTTTTGAATGAAAACTAATTTATATTATTCTTCCTTTGTTAATATGGTTTTTAATAATGGCAAATTTTAAATTTACAAATATTAATTCAAAAGGGCAATTAGCAATAGAGTATCTCGTCATTACTGGCTTTTTGCTTATTGTTGTGGGGGTTCTTTCGGCGGTTTCTTTAGTGTCTTTTAATGAAAATACTAATCTTGTAAAAGCTGATTCTTGTGTCACAAAAATAACTAATCAAGCTAATTGGGTAGCTTCTCTTGGTAATGGCAGTAAAGTTTTTTTTGAAATAGATGTTCCTTATGGAGTAAAATCATTTAATATAGTGGGAAAATCAGCTAATTTGGTTCTTTCTACTAGTTTTGGAGATACCCAAATTTATGATTATTCCCGAATAAACCTTACTCCAGCCGCTCTTATTACTACTCCTGGCAAAAAGAATCTTAGTGCTACTTTTTTAGATGGGAACGTGGTTATAAATGAAGAAAGTTAAAGCTCAAGTTTCTGTTGAAGCAATAGTGGCTGTTTCTGTTTTATTACTTACTTTAATTCTCGTTTTTTTTTATACATCCATTCAAAATGAACGAATTACCGAACTTTCTTCTGCTTCATTACAAAAGAATGATTGTTCAAAAATAGTTTCAGCAATTTCAATGGTTAATAGTAATTCTGAAAATTCTCAAATAGAAATTGAGTTAGGTTATGCTGTAACTATTGAAAATCATTTTATAAATTTTGAAAATTATTACTGTGAATTTTATGGAACTGAAGTAACTGCTACTTTGGCTAAAGGTAGAATAATAGTAAAAAAAGAAAATGGAGTTGTTTCTATTGAAAACTTGTAAAGGTCAAGCGGTTCTTTTGGATTTTATTTTAGCCTTTTTTGTTTTCATATTGGTTTGGGTTTTTTTGATGAGTCAATTTGATTCAAAAATAACCGAAACTGAAAAAATTAATGATTTACAAATAATGAAACTAAAATCAACTCAAGTTTTAGAAACCTTAGTGAAAAGTAAAGGTTATCCAAATAATTGGGAAACTTTAACAATTAGCGACTTAAATTCGGTTGGTTTAGCAATAACTGATAGAAGTCTTTCTGAAGAAAAATTAAGTGCGTTTTCAAATTTTTCAATAGATTATTATGAGCTTAAAGCAAAAATGAGTTTAGAAGAATATGATTTTTATTTTGTGTTTACTGGAGTAGATTCTGTAACTGCAGGAATCGATTCAGCAGATAATGCTAATGAAATAATTCTTCATAGGATAGTAGAATACAAGGGGGGTCTAGGAGATGTCATGCTTAAAGTTTACAAACTTGAATAAACAAGCATTTGTATTTTCTTTAGATGCAGTAATTTGTGTCCTGCTATTAATTTCTGCAATATTTTTAGTGGCAAGTATGGAGAAAGATTCTGCAATTAGTTCGCCTCAAACAACAGTTGTTATTGAAGATTTATTATTTTTTTTAGAAAATAGCGGATATTTAATTGAAACAATTGATTCTAATTCCCCAACTCAATCCGCTGTTTTAATTAGGCAAAAAATACTTGAAAATTTACCTGTTGGTTTTGATACTAATATTTCTGTTACTACTTATGAAATAAACCAAACTCAATGTGCAAGTCAACAAAATTTCGAATCTTGTTTTCCTGATGGAAATAAAGTAGTAGGGTCAAGCGGAACAACTCCTCAAAACACGATTTTTTCTGGGAAAAAAGTTTTCTTAAGAAAACAACCTCCTGGCGATTGTAATGTTGATTTTATTTCTTTTTCCAGTCCAAACGAAAAAATAATTGATTGGGTAGTAAGCAATATAAAATCAACTGCAGACGCTTTTTTTGCAGAAGAGGATATTAATGTAACTTTTGATATTTCCGTGTCTCCAAGTGGCGCAGTTGTATGTGATGAAGAAATCGAAGTTACTCTTTCAGTAACAATTCCTGAAGCAGTAAGAAGACCAATTGATTTAGCTTTAGTTCTTGATAAAAGTGGTTCAATGAGTTGGAGTGGAAGATATGCTACGTCTGCCGCACGTAACTTGTATAAAGATGGGGGGTATATCTATCTTGCTGATGGAACTTCAGGAATAAGAAGCATTAATGTTTCAACCCCATTATTACCCACTCAGAGTGATAGATATGATCCAGGAACAATTTATGATGTTCATGGAGTAAACGGAAGTGATTACGTATTTACATCTGAAACAAGGTACACTGATGAATTAATCGTAATTGATAAAAGCAATCCTTCTGATTTAAGAGAAGTAGAATCAGTTAATTTTGATTGGGTTAGAGGATTATTTGTAAGTGGAAACTATGTTTATGTTGCTGGCGAAGCATATAGAAGAAGCGATTCTGGATTAGTAATAATGAATGCAACAAATCCACTTAATTTAAGCGAAACAGATAGAGTTAATACTAGTGACCCTCAAGGAGTTTTTGTTTCTGGAGATTATGTTTATTTAGCTGATGGGGGTTCTGGGTTAATAGTAATTAATGTTTCAAATAAATCAAGTGCTTTTATTACGGATACATATAATACTACTGGAAGTTCAAGAGACGTTTTTGTTTCTGGGGATTATGCATATGTTGCAGATGGATATTCCGGGTTAATTGTTTTGAATATTAGTGACCCTTATGATATAACTCTTGCAGATTCTTATAATACTCCTGATTATGCTGAGGGGATTACAGTATTAAATAATACAGCTTATGTTGCCGATGGTTCAAGTCTTCAAATAATTGATGTAACTACTCCAAACGATATTTCTTTTATCAAAGAGTTTGAAACTCCTTATGATTATCAAGACGTTGTTGTAGATTCAAGTTATGCTTATGTTGCCGCAGGAAGTATTGGGTTAGTTACACTTGACCTTGATAAAGGGCCAAGACTCCTTGCAGCTAAAGGCGCATCAAAATTATTCGTGGATTATAATGCTTGGTCATTACCCCCTGATCAAATGAGTATTGTTTCTTTTAGTGATTCAGTTACTGTTAATCAAGAATTAACTTCAGTAAAATTGGATTTAAATTCTGCAATAGATGCAATTTATTCATCAGGCGGAACAAACATTCAAATAGGTATAGATTCGGCTACAGTTGAATTAATTGGAGCAAATGCTAATCCTCAAGCAATGAAGTTTCAAGTGGTTCTTAGTGATGGTCAATCAAATTATGGCGATTCTTTATCCGCAGCACAAACTGCTGCAGATAATAATATTACTATTTTTACTATTGGTTTTGGGGCAGATGCTGATGAAACCGAATTAACGAATATTGCGAACGCTGCTGGAGGCTCATATCATCATGCAGATGATGCAAATGCATTACAAGAGGTATTCGATATTATTGCAAGAAAAGTTTCAGACATGGCAAACGATTCTAATGTTTCTGTGCCAGTCTTTGATGGTTCAGCAATATCTGATTTAGGCGGTGGAGAAATAATTGATGGAAATATTGTTTTTGATGCAGGAGATATAACCATTGATTCGCCATGGGTTGCAACCTATACTTTAACTTTTCCTTGTGATAATGCAGATGTTTGTATAGTTGACGCATTAACTTTTCCTGGTCCAGGAACAACATTTAATTACACTGATTTAGATATGAATTCCCATTCAGTTGATTTTGATGCATCAATAACTCTTGATTTTAATACAAGAGATTTAAAAGTTGAAATTTTAACTGGGGATGTTACTGCAAGAGAAAATGTAGAACTTGATGTTTTTGTTGAAAATATTGGCGAACTTGATGCAAATGCAACAACACTTAGGTTTTATCATAATGATATAACTGGAGAATTGTTAAAAGAATTAAATGTTTCAGAATTATGCTCTACGGCAACACCTTCCTGTTCAAATAGCTCTCAGCTTTTTTCTTCAGTTACTTTAGATAGAGAAGGAGTTATTTATGCGCGTATTAATGATTCAAACACAATCAAAGAATGTCCACAATACAATATCGATGCAGTTAATTGTTACATTGGCCCAGAGACCCAAATTTTTGTAATTGATTATAGTGTAGGGAGGGGAGAAAACTAATGTCTAAAGGAGTGTTTTTTTCAGTGATGATGTTAATGCTAATTACTGCATTGCTTTCTCTTTATACGGTTGCAATAACAAAAGACAATCAAATTAATTCTAATATTTCTGAAGTTAATTCTTTTCAAAGAGTTTCTGATAAATTTGCAAACATAAAAAACAATTATACTAAATTAGCAATTAGTGGAAATGAAAAAACAATCGATCAAAGAATAATCCCTTTTGTTTATGAT
>CAZHFT010000018.1:0-9636 GCA_964531875.1 uncultured archaeon
AACGTAGTTTGTGGCTTCTGCTTGGATTTCTTTTTCTTGTTTTGAAAACTTTTTACCTTCGGTAGAGTAGTGTGTTAGTTCGTGGGCTATTTCGTGGATTAAAGTATTTACCCGAGTATTAGTATTTTGAGTTGAGTCTACAACAATTTTTCCGCCAGAACTATACCCATAAAGACCATTGACTCCGAGTTTTTTGAATTCAACTTTAATGTTTTGAGTTTTGCAATAGTCTAAGAGTTTGTTTAAAAGTTCTTCGTGATTATTTCCAGAAACGCCTAAATCAATTTCTGGTAATTCTTTTCCGCTTGTTTGAGAAACATCAAAAACGTTAACTGGAAAAAAATAGGTTCTAGAAACTTCTTTTTCTTTACCATTAGAATCTTTTTCAACGAATTTTTTGGTTGAAGGAGCAAGAATTTTGATTGCTTTAGAACCAGCGTTAACATGACGCTTGAGTTCGTTCCACTTTCTAAAACCAGCTACGCGAGAAGCATTACTATTTTGAACATGAATAAGTAATTGATTACGATAAGAGTACCTCCAAAACTTAGCCATAGAATCCAAGTACTCACAAAAAAAACTGGATTTACGAACAGCAGTAGTTTCATCAGCCAATCGAGAAACAGATTCTTCAATTAATTTGTCAAGATTAGAAAGAGGATTCATTCAGAACCCTCCACTTTAATTTTTTGTATTTCAAAATCAAGCATTTTATTCAAAGAATTTGTTAAACGTTGCTTAACTTCAAGCAAGTCCTCACCATCACTTAACTCAGCAGTAGCTGAAAGACCAAAGCCTTTAGAAGTAAAGTTTCCAGTATTAAGCTTCTGAGAAACTGAAACGTTAATTTCTTTTATTTTCATTCTGAATTCCTCCTTTTAAAAAAAGGCATATCTCGAAAGGTATGTCCTTCTGCGAATGGATTCCCTTTTTGGGAAACTTTAGTTTGATAATGAAAACTCATTTTAGAATCACCTCCAAAGCGAAAAAAAGAGTTTTTTTCATGAAGACGACCAACGGGCTTTGGAAACATTATACCTTTAGCACCAAAACGACCCCTGAAAGGGGGAAAGGTATAAGTTGAGAAAGACCGAAGACGAAATGAAAAAAACGAATTGAAGCGATGGATGTTTGAAAGAGAGTTTTTAGCTTTAATGGAATAAAAATAATAGTAACTAATAAAGGTTTTTTCGTAAACAATTGAGTGTGATTAAAAATGTTTTTCTTTGCAGGTAAAGATTTAGAAACGTTAAGCGAACAAGAAAGAGTAGATTTTATTAATTCACTAATTAGTAATAAAATTCAAGAATCAACAAGTCTTGAATATAAAAAAATTGTTCATGGAGATAATAAAGAAATAGCTAAGGTTATTGCTGATAAAGCAAATAGTGAAGGCGCGCACATAATTTATGGAATGGAAGAAAATATTGATGGACTCCCCACTACTATTAATTGGTTAACTAAGACAGACAAAATTGTAGAACGTATTGACCAAATAGCTACTACCTCAATCAGCCCGCCTATTCAACTAAAACAATTTCCAATAACAAACCCTAAAACTAATTCAGAACAAATTCTTATAGTTTATATCCCAAAAAGTAACGATTGTCTTCATGCAGTAACAGTAGGTAACGAAGGTAAATTTCCAATAAGAAGAAACCGAATAAGATCAACAATGCAACCATCAGAAATTCAAGCAAGATACGCTTTAATTGAAAAACGTAAGGAAAAAGAAAAAGAATTAATTAAAGAACTAGAAACAGAATTCAATAAAGAAGCAAATCTTTACGGATCAGAACCTTACGAAAATATTATATTGATTCCAACGTCAGTAAACCAAAACAAGTCAATTACAGAACTATCTAAAATAATAACTGAAATTAAACCATACCCCGTTCTTGGCGTTTCTATTCCTTATTGCGGAGGACTCATGATTACTAATTATGATACTAAGAAAAAATTTGAACGTTGTGCTATTATACGTTCAAACCTTGTTATCGAACGCAGAGAAAAAATCAGCGGTAATTTAGGAAATGGTAAAGTATTATCTCCTTCTCATAGTTATAAAAACATTGTAAAAACAATTCAATTCGCAAGAAAACTTTACCAGAACTTTAATTACTTTGGAGGCATACATATAATTCTCAACATAAAAAACGCATCAGGAATAGCATATGAATATTATAGGTCAGATGCCATTGCAGAATTAAAACAAAATTACATCCAATTAGACTTTTTTATTAATGATTTAATAACCTTCGACGAAAACACAACTAAAATAAAAATCGAAACTCTACTAATTAGTCTTGTATCCTATGCTAATTTATATAAAAACTCTATTTCTGGAACTTTAGAAACATTTGATAAAATGACATTTGAACAAATTGAAAAAAGATAATAAATTTAATTATCAAAAAAATTCACTCAAACCTTTAACAAATTCTTTAGTATCTTTCAAAGCCAAGCCACTATAACCACACTTGCAAACAATATTCCAATTTTTAGATTTACCAATACAAAATGTTTTAGTTACTTTGAATGAATAACACTTAGGACAGTACAGTTCTTTCATTATAATTCATCTCCAATTCGGGTTCAGTTTTCTCTTATATTCTATGCAAATTATTACTTTGGATATTGCTTGTTTTGTTGTTCTAAGTACTTCTTTTCTCTGCCAGTTCTATCTGTTGGCTTGTGTTCTCCTTTTTCTTTAAATAAAGCTTGTTTTGGGCTTCTTTTCTTAAATGTTCTTTTTTGTGTTGTTTTTGGTTCCCGACATTTTCCCGACATTTAAGTGTTTTTTCCGACATTTAGTTTATTCTGTAGTGAGTATTTTTTCCTGTTCTGTTTTTGGTTACAAAACCTTTTTTTAGCAACAGTTTGATGTCTCTTTGTGCTGTTCTTTCTGTTGCCCCTGTTAATTCTTGGTATTGGGCACTTGATACTTCATGTTTTGCTTGTAAGTAGTTAAGTATTTTTACTTGCCTTTCGTTTAATCCTTCTTTGTGTAAATCTGTTTCATTCGATGGTTTAACGAGTTCCATTATTTTTTCTTTTGGCCCAAGAAAAGTGACTTTGAAAAAAGAATTATTTACGTTATAAACTGGTTTTTTGAGACCATGAATTAGCATGAGTTCATCCATTCTTTTCAAACCCGAACCAAGTTTTTCAATGTACTTAGCTTTTTTGAACAACTCTACTATTAAATAATTTCTTGGATTACTTGCACCATACACTTGTTTGAGGTTAAGGTCATTTGGGATTCCGCCCGGCGAAATGACTTCAACTTTATCGTCAAAAACGTTTATGAAAACATTATTTTGTAAAAAATAATCTCTATGGCAAACTGCATTAATGATTGCTTCACGAATTGCACTATAAGGATATTCTTCTATGTCAATTCTTTTGAAACCATCAAAACGATAAGCTAATTTAGTGTGGCGTTTTACAAATTCTTCTGACTCATCAACAAGCGAAAACAAATCTCCTTCAAGGTCTTTCCTGTCTATGACTGATGCCATAGAATTACCCTTATACCTAACACAAGTAATGTAATTTTGTTTAACAAACTTCTGAGGATTAAGAGCAAAAAACATTGCCCCTGCATTGTTCACCAGAAACTCGTTATCCTTAAGTTTACCACAGCCAAACTCATACATTGCCTGTTCTTTCACAGGATCTAAATCTAATCCTGCTCTTAACAAAAAGCGACGTAGCTTTGCTTCATCAAAATCAAATGCTATATTAAACTCTTCAAGAAAAAGAGTATCAAAACTTTCTTTCATTAAAATAAAACCTCTTGCATTTATTAAAAACCTTTTTTGACTCGAACCCCGTACAAGCAGTCAAACAAGCCTTATATAAGTCAAGAACAGGGTTTGTTTGAGGTGAATTCAAAAATGGATGTCACAAGAAAATGTAATATCACAGGAAAATTTGGATTTGATACTTTCAACAAAAACAAGTTCGCAATAGTAGAGGTCAATGCAAAATACGGAGACACAATCAAAATGAACAAAATCAATGGAATCAGATACTCCAAGATTTGTGCAGCTTTTGAATACCCCGAACATATGGATAATCCAATCATAGACCAAAACAATAGTGTGCTTGTAGTTGGAGGAAAAGAAGCTGAAAGCAAAAGAGTACTCTGTGTTATTGGACTCTAAAATTCATGAGTTGAAATTATTTTTACTTTTTTCTGGGTTTTTAAAAGTTTGTCGTTTGTCCAGATTGGGCAATTAAATTTAAGAGCCAGTGCAAAGTAAGGCACATCTTTTGGATCAGGAGAAATATTCTTAGCTTCCGACAAAAAATCAACATACTCATTTTTTTTGAATTCTTTTATCTCAGCTAACTCGATTAATTGTTTCATTATTCTGAGTATTTCTTTTTTCGGTTTTTCAAGTTTTATTGCAAAATGATTTGCGTATTTCAAAAATTCTGCCCGAAAATAAATTGGAACACAAAATTCAAATTTTTGATTACTCAAGAGCAATTGTCTTGTTCTCCCATCTTTGAGAAGTGCTGAAATAAGCACATTTGCGTCTAATACGATTTTTGTTGAACCCAAGTTTATTATCCCCTTATGAATTTATTCCATGTCTTTTCGCTATATTTTGATTGATTTTACTCCCTATTTCCAAAATATCTTTTTCAGTAAGGACACTGTCTTTTGTCATAACATCAAGCTTTTTCAAGAGTTTGAGTTTTTTTACTCTCACCTCCAAGAACTGCCTTGTTTCCTCAGACCAATTTATTCCTTTAATTCCCTTCATTTCACCCTTCAGTTTTTGGGGAATTGCTAATGTTAATGTTGTTTTGTCCATAAAAAATACCTCCACTATTTACACTAAATATAGTGCATTTAGTGTATATTAGGTTTTCCCTTTAAGCAAACCCCTAATTTCCTTCAACACACCCAATTGTTCTTTTTGAATTTTAGTATTTTCCTTAATGTTTCTGGAAATCTTTATACTCAGAAATGCGTCTCCTAAATCACCACCCATAAAAAATCACTCTCCTTGATTAACCGTATAATGTTGGATTTTGTTGTTCGGTCATTTCTTTTACTTTCCAGCCAGTCATAAACTTGCTGAAATCCTTTATATCCACGCCAAGCTTTTTGAGTTCATCCATGTCCTTAATCATTTTACTCATAAACTTGAAGGCAACCTCGTCTTTGTTTTCAAGAGATTCAATCGCAACCTCAGCAGAAAGAGCGGCACCACAACGCTGACAAAACTTGAAATTAGAAGGATTCATTTTTTCACACCTTGGACAATCCACAGGCTTAACTTGAATTTCTTCGGTTTCCTTAATTGGTTGTAACCCATGCATTTTCAAAATAGCATTATCAACATCTCTCCCAGACAAGTGAACATACTGAGAAGCCATTGTGCTTGATTGAGTCCAACCAAAATACTCTTTCATCTGAGCCTCAGTAATTTTGTTAGCTAGAATTGTTGCACGTGAATGCCTGAACAAGTGAGCCTTGGGCCTCTTTTTTATTCCAGCCCTCTTGAAAGCTTCACGGATTATTTTCTGCACCCCCTTGTACCCAAGTGGTACTAAAAAATTTTCAGGTTGTGTGCCAACAAGCGAAGTCCACAAAGGAGCATCAGGATTATCTTTATTAGGATGCATCAAAAGCCAAGTGGAAAGATAAGTAGTTGAAACAAGAAGCGGAACCCTCCTCTGACCAGTCTTACCAGCAACCATAATCGCAGTTAATTTTTCACCAAAAGTAACATTCTTTACTTGAAGAGTAAGAATTTCCCCAATCCTGCAACCGCTCTCAAAAAGAGTTGAAATAAGAGCCCTGTCACGAACATGCCTTGTCTTGTCAAGGATAGCAAGAACATCCTTCTCGGTTAAAAGTTCTTCTGGAAGAAGCTTATTCTTCGGTTCTTTTAGTTTAAGCCACTTAATGTATTTTGGATGTTCCTCATCACCATTAACCCAACGATAAAATCTCTTGATAATAATTTTTCTATCGTGTTTTGTCCAATCCGCATACTTTGGATTAGCATCAATTTTTCTCACCAAATCCATTAATTCATTTTTTCTGCACTCAGTAAGAGGCATATTCACTAATTTAGAGAAGCCTTTGAGAACACAAACATATTTCAAAAGCCTGGGTGCTTTTATTCCCTGCGCACACAAGTCATTAACGAAATTTTTGATGTCGTCCTTATCTTTTTGCCTACAATCCCCGCATTCCAGCGAAGCAAGATTTGTTTCCAAGTGTCTTGCAGAATGATGCAAGTCCATTTCCAGTGCCATAACAATACCACCTACCATAACCATAGGTAATTATATATTACCTATGTATAGCTAACCTTTTAAAAAACCTATAGAAAAAAAGAAAGAGCCTACTCCAAAGTGGAGTATGCCCCCGCTGGGATTTGAACCCAAGTTACTGGCTTGAAAGGCCAGTGTCCTTGACCGGGCTAGACGACAGGGGCATCCGAATATGCTCCTCGGAAGGGAGCCTACTAATGTAGGATTATAGATAGATATTATTTAATATTTCCTAATGAATGCATTTAAAATAGTTTCACTTTGGAATTAAATAATACTTTATAACTAAAAACGATTTAAAATTGTTTATAAATGTTAAGGTGAGAGTAAAATGGCAGCATCCTCAGTAGCAATGAAACGAATGTTTGAAAATATCTGGATTTGTATGAAATGCAATGCAAAAAATAAAGGACAAAAAGGCGTTGCTCCAGCAAAATGTAGAAAATGTAACTGTAAAGATTTAAGATTAAAGAAAAAAGGAAAGAAAAAAGTAGCATAAAAAAACGATTTTTCTTTTCATAAAAACATTTAACTAAACTTAAACTCACTGATTCTTTTATGGATTTAAAAAAATACTTTCTAAGCATTAGGCTACTAAATTGTCTTATCGCTGCAATAGGAGTGTTTATTGGGTTTAGTGTATCCCAAAAAGCAATTAGCTTTCCTATAGAATTATTTCTCGCAATTATTGCAACCATAACCATTACTGGCGCAGGAAATATAATCAATGATTATTACGACCTTCTAATTGATAAAAAACTTGAAAAAAATGTTTTATCTGAAAAAACAGAAAAAAAAGAAGCAATACTTGTTACAGGACTTCTTTTCAGTATAGGAATTATAAGCGCATTTTTAATTAATTTACATGCATTCCTTATTGCACTAGGAATTTCGATTCTATTAATACTTTATTCAGTAGTAATGCAAAAATTCAAGTATGTTGGCAATTGGGTTGTGGCATTAGGCACAGCAATGACTCTAATTTTTGGTGCTACAATAACAAAAAGCTATGATGCAATACTAATCCTTAGTGCATCTGCATTGTTTGCAAATGCAGCTCGAGAAATAATCAAAGACACTCAAGACTTGAAAGGAGATTATGGAGAAAAAAAAACATTGCCTATGATTATTGGAATTGAAAACATAAAAAAAATTATTCCCATTATATACTTAATTTCGATTAGCTTTGGAGCATTAGCTTGGACAAGTGGAGTAATGATTGGGCCATATTACATTATTCTTTTATTTGTTGTAACAATTCTTTTCTTTAATTCTTGGAAGTTACTCAAAAAAAATAAGTTTAAAGCCGCACAAGAATACAGCAAATATGGAATGCTTTTTGCTTTATTAGCATTCATCGGAGGAATCTTATGAATCGAGAACAAATGCTTTGCAAAGTAGTTTCGATTCTTAAACAAAAAAAATTTTCAATAGAAACCTTTTTTGGTTCAAATACTTGTTTTGATATAATTGCAAAAAATGAAAATATTACCCTAATATTAAAAATTTATGAAAACATTGACTCAATAAGAAGAGAACAAGGAGAAGAACTAAAAAAATTAGCCCAAGCAATTAATGCCATAAGCCTCATAATTGGAAAAAAAACAAAAGTCTTCGAACTTAATGACAATACTATTTATTCGAGATATAATATTCAAACAATAACTACAAAAACATTTGAACAAATTCTTAATAAGCAAATCCCCGAAATAAAATATTTTAAAGGAAAAGAAACAGTAGACATTGATTTTAATGAACTTAACAAAAAAAGAAAAGAACTAAAATTTTCTTTTGAAGAATTAGCAAACAAAATCGGACTCGCCACAAGCACATTACAAAGATTCGAACACAACCCAAGCACAACTCTGGAAACTGCAAAAAAACTTGAAAAAGAATTAAATGAAGAATTAGTAAAAAAAATTGATTTGCTTGAGCATAAAGAAAAAAGAATTACTTTCGATGATGAACCCCAAGAAAAATTACTTGAAAAAATGCAAGAATTAGGATTAAAAATGGCTGTTTTTAATCAT
Source organism: uncultured archaeon (assembly GCA_964531875.1). Lineage (GTDB taxonomy): Archaea > Iainarchaeota > Iainarchaeia > Iainarchaeales > Iainarchaeaceae > UBA493. The sequence goes on from CAZHFT010000018.1 coordinate 8,334, forward strand.
GCGCCATTTAAAGCATTTGGCAAAACAAATCAAGGAATGTTAATCAATACTGGCAAAGGAAAATTCGACATCCCTAAAAAAGCAATAGAACTAAAAAAAACAAGTACAATAATTAATTCAGATTCAATAATAATTACGCAAGAATACAAATACAAACAAGCGAACGGCATTCCAATAATTGAAGAATCTGATTTAGACACTATAACCAAAATAAAAGACTTAAAAAAATTAATTTCTGAACGATAACAATGGAAACAAACTTTGAAGAAAAAAGAGAAAAATTAGTTGAATTTTTATCCGAACACGTGCTGACAAACGTAGAAATAAAAAAAGCATTTCTCAAAGTAAACCGTGAAAATTTTATAAAAAATATATTTTCAAAATATGCTTATGTTGATCACGCATTACCAATTAATTGCAAACAAACCATATCACAGCCATCCACAATAGCACTAATGCTCGAGCTTCTTGAATTAAAAAAAACGATAACCGTTTTAGAGATTGGAAGCGGTTCAGGCTATGTTCTTGCATTGCTTTCCAATATAGTTGGAAAAAAAGGAAAGATTTATGGAGTCGAGTTTGAAAAACTACTTGTTAATGATTCTGAAAAAAATATTGAAAAAGAAAAACTGAAAAACATCGAAATAAAAAAAGGAGACGGTGCAGAAGGCTGGGAAGAAAAAGCACCATTTGACAGAATAATAATTAGTTGCGCCTGCCCATTTATTCCAAAAACTTTATTTCACCAGCTAAAAGAAAAAGGAAAAATAATTGCCCCAGTAGGAGACGAAGAAACACAAGTATTGGAAATTATTTCAAAAGAAAATGGAAAACCACTAAAAAAAAGTTATGCAAACATGCTTTTTGCATTTGTGCCGCTTAGAGGAAAACACGGATTTCGCTAAATGAATTTATAATTACTTTTTTTAAAATTAACAAACATCTTGCCTTTACTTTTAGCATTAACAACAAATTTTCCTTCAAAAAAAGTTTTCCCATTTTTAGTTTTTTTCTTTGCTTCAACAAGAGTATAATCAGAAACAAATTTTTTAACAAATAAAGATTTGGGATTAGAAAAAATTTCAATAGGGTTTCCTTTTTGTTCAATTTTACCATTATTCATTACAACAATTGAATCGCTTAAAAAAAATGCTTCATCAATATCATGAGTTACCATCACCATAGTTAAATTAATTTTTTTTTGTAATTCTTTCAAAAATAACTTCATTACTTCTTTTAATTTTGCATCAAGTCCATTAAGTGGTTCATCTAAAAGCAAAATGCACGGGTTGAATGCTAATGC
>CAZHFT010000019.1:0-9315 GCA_964531875.1 uncultured archaeon
AAAAAAGTAAGCCTAAATAACCTGTTCAAATATTAATTTTAATTAAGGTAAAAACAATATTCTTTTTGTGAGTGTAAATTAAACCTAATTAAAGAAAAATCAGAAAAAAGACAGGGGAATTTACTAATAAAAAACAAAGGTTAAAAACAAATCTTTTTTTGTGAGTGTTTTTTTAATTTTTTTTTAAATGTGTGAAAAAAGTAAAGTAAAACAATTCAAAAAAAAAGAACTCTTTTTTTGAGTTGGAGTAGTGGAATAGCGGGGGAAGGATTTGAACCTACGACCTTTGGGTTATGAGCCCAACGGGCACTCCTGGCTGCCCTACCCCGCTATTAAGTATAATAAATGCTCTAACAAAACCTTAATAAAGGTATTATTTTTATTAAAAAACCCCAATTTTTCCTTTATTTTTAGTTTACTTCTTAATTTATTCTTCCTTTTCCTTTATTCCTTCTTTTTAAGGGCTATTTTTGAAATGCTCTTTTTTTATAATTTAAAAAATCAAATTAAAATATGTCCAGAAATTCGTGTAATTATACTATTTTTTCTAGTTCTATAAGTTCTTGTTTCATTATATTTATTTCTTTTTTTAATTCACTCATTCTTTTTTTATTATCTACTGCTTTTAATGTTTTACCTGTTTCTGGACAAATAAAATCATATTCTGCTGCAATTTCAAAAGGATATGTAGGCCCACCTTTTCCTGAACTAAAGAATGAATGGTCTCCTTCAAAAACCATTTCTTTTTCAAGTTTAGAAATTTTTTCTGTATGTTGTTCAAGGATAAGCGCAGCTATTCTTGGCGTCTTAATTTCCCAAGTATATAAGTACCAGCCTGTTTTGGTATTTTTTGTTTTTTGATAACACGCAATTCCTCTATAATGAAGCCTATTTAAAATTGCCCTAATTTCAGTTATTTTTAAAGGGAGGGTTTTTCCTATACTCTCATCAGTAGCTGGTTTTCTTTTATTAGTACAAATTTTAACTAATTCTACTGCGTGTTCTCCGCCTATATTTGTTAAAAAATCTTTAACTAATAAAAAATCATAAATTTTTTTCTTAGAAGTAGTCGCCATATACCTTTTTCATTAGCTATTGTTTTTAAATTGGTTTGAAAAAACCTTATTTTTTTAAAACACATTTCCCTTTATTTACTGGTTTAACTTCGATTTTTGCGCCAGGATATTCGTTTACCAATTCTTTTCCTTCTTGAATTCTATCTAAAAAAACAGCCAGTGCAGCAATTTCTGAATGGGGTTGTAATGTAACTGAAACATTATAATCTGAAGTCTCATAAACTTCTCGTTCTACTTTTTGAGATCCTATAATCACAAGTAATTTTTCTTTCGTTCTTATTTCTTTTTCAACATCTTGCGTTGCAAGACCATACATAGTCAAATGAATAATCGTATATCCTTTCTTTTTGTAAAAAGTAACTCTTTTACGCCAACTATCAAAGAAAGTAACAACTGCTCCCTTTCCCCATCTACCATTAACATTATTCAATGTATTTTCTATACTTTTGTCTTTGTCTCCTATTATTTCAATTTTTTTTGCGCCAAAAGCCCGAGCAACAAGACAACAATGACTACTTACTCTATAATCTCTAACTGTTCTATGTCCATAACGGAGCACTACAATTTTATTAACCATACTTATCTTTTCCAAAGAGCAGTTTTTATTCTTTAGTTTTCTTAATATGTTAAGATTTTAACGAGGTGGATTGATTGCTTGATTTAAAATTTGTAAGAGAAAACCCTGAAAAAGTAAAAAAAGACTTAGAAAAAAGAAAAGACTTAGAAAAAATTTCTTGGGTAGACTCGCTTTTAGAAAAAGACAATCAATACAAAAAAACACTTCAAGAAATAGAAAAATTGCGCGCAAAAAGAAATAATATAACCATCCAAGTAAAAGAATTAATTTCTCAAAAAAAAGACGCAAAAGAAAAAATTCTTGAAGCAAAAGAACTGCCTGAAAAAATAAAAATTCTTGAAAAAGAAATGGTTCCATTAAAAGAAAAAATTAATTGGTATTTAATGAGGTTTCCAAACATTCTTTATGATTCTGTTCCTTTTGGAGAAGGTGGTGAAGATAACCAAGTAATAAAAGAAGTCGGTGAAAAAAAATCAAGAAAAGAATTGCCTCCTCATGGCGAAATTTTAGAAAAAAATGGTTGGGCTGATTTTGATAGGGCAACAAAAGTTTCAGGTGCAGGGTTTTATTTTCTTAAAGGCCAGTTTGCTTTACTTGACCAAGCAGTAATTAGGTTTACTATTGATAAATTAATAAAAAAAGGATATTCTTTAATCGAGCCTCCTTTTCTTATGAATAAAGAATCTTATGAAGGTGTAACGGATTTAGGTGACTTTGAGAACGTTATGTATAAAATTGAGGGGGAGGACTTGTATTTAATTGCAACTTCTGAACACCCTATGGCTGCAATGTATCAAAAAGAAATATTTACTGAAAATGAATTACCAATTAAATATGCTGGAATCAGTGCTTGTTTTAGAAGAGAAATAGGTAAACATGGTATAGATACAAGAGGAATATTTAGAGTTCATCAATTTAATAAAATTGAACAATTTGTTTTTTGTCTGCCTGAAGAATCTGAAAAATATCATGAAGAAATTCTGGCTAATGCGGAGGAAGTTTTCAAAGACCTTGGTTTAGCTTATAGAGTGGTAAACATTTGTACCGGGGACATAGGAACAGTTGCTGCTAAAAAATATGATATGGAAGTTTGGATGCCACGTGAAGAAAAGTACCGTGAAGTTGTTTCTTGTAGTAATTGTACTGCATATCAATCTGCTCGGTCCAATATTAAATTTAGAAAGAAAGATGGAACAAAAGAATATATTCATACTCTTAATAGTACTGCCGTTGCGACATCTAGGGCATTAAGGGCAATAGTAGAAACCTATTATGAAAATGGAGTAATCAAAATTCCAAAAGTTCTTCAACCCTATATGAACGGAGCAACAGAAATCAAGCCAGAGAAACAAGTAAAACCATAGTTTTTTATATGTTTTAAATAGGGAGTATGTTAAGGGAAGAGTCCTTTTTTTCCAAATATATTGACTTCAATTAAGACTATCTTTTTTTTGTTAATAATTGGCTAATCCTTTAAAAATATGGTTTAATCAAATAGTAATATTAAAAAAGCTGTTCTATACAGATTTTATTCTGTTATAGGGCCCGTAGCTCAGCTTGGTAGAGCAACGGACTTTTAATCCGTGTGTCGAGGGTTCAAATCCCTCCGGGCTCGCATTTTTTTCAGAAGTTGGCCCTCTACTAAAAGGAAATAGGTTGGTAAAATAATTTTCTGAAAAAAAGGGATATTATGTCTGAAAAAGAAAATCAGCTTCATGAAGCAACAGAGAAAGAACATTGGGCAGACAATATTGCTAAAAAAATTGTTGCTGATAAAGGCGAAATAGAAGAATATACTGTTGCAGCAGGAATAACTCCTAGTGGAGTAGTGCATATTGGTAATTTTAGAGAAATAATTACTGTTGACCTTATAGCCAAAGCTCTAAGAAAAATAGGTAAAAAAGTACGATTTATTTATTCTTGGGATGATTACGATGTTTTTAGAAAAATCCCTGTTAATTTTCCAAATAAAGAATTATTAGAAAAATATTTGTGGCAACCTATTGTGGATGTCCCAGACCCTTTTGAAAAACATAATAGTTTTGCAGAGCATAATGAAAAAGAAGTAGAAGAACAATTGCCTAAGTTAGGTATTTTTCCTGAGTTTCTCCATCAAGCAAAAAAATATCGTGCTTGTGAATATTCTGAAGGAATTAAAACCGCGATTTTAAACAGAAAAAAGATTAAACAAATTCTTGACGCTTGGAGAAAAGAACCACTTTCTGAAGATTGGAGTCCAGTTAGAGTTTTTTGTGAAAAATGTAACACCGACAAAACAAAGATTTTAGATTATCCTTCTGAGTATGAATTAAAATATTCTTGTGAATGCGGATTTGAAGACAATTTTGATTTTAGGAAAAAAGGAATAGCAAAACTTCAATGGCGTGTTGATTGGCCAATGAGATGGGGTTTTGAAAAAGTTAAATTTGAACCTTCTGGAAAAGAACATTCTTCTGATGGCGGAAGTAATACTACTGCAAGTGAAATAAGTAAACAAATTTGGGAGTATTCTGCTCCGTATCATATAATGTATGAATTTATTTCAATTAAAGGAACTGGAGGAAAAATGTCTAGTTCTAAAGGAAACACCATCGATTTAAAGGAAATGCTTAGTATTTATGAGCCTTCAATAGTAAGAAATCTTTTTGTTAGAACTATCCCTTCAAAAAGTTTTGAAATTTCTTTTGATTCCGATGTTATCTCGATTTATGATTCTTTTGATAAACTTGAAAGAAGTTATTTTGGCGAAGAAGAAGTAAATGAAAATACTGTCGAACAACAAAGAAGACTATATGAACTAAGTTGCGTTGAATTGCCAAAAGAACTCCCGTTACAAATAGGTTTTAGACACATTACAACTGTGCTTCAATTAAATTTACTTGACAAAGAAAAAACATTTGAGTATTTTAAAAACGAAGTAAAAAACAAATCTGATGAAATAAAATTAAAAACAAGAATTAATTGTGCTAAGAATTGGTTAGAAAAGTATGCGCCTGAACAATTTTTATTTTCGATTCAAGAAAAAGTTAGCGAGAAAGCAATTGAATTACCCCAAAATCAAAAAAACGCATTAAAAGAATTTACCGATTCAATTAAAGAAAGCGACTCAGAAGAAGACTTAGCAAAAAAATTCAAAGAAATATCTGATTCAACCAGCGTCAAATTCAAAGAACTATTTTGTGCTGCGTATTTGGTTTTATTAAATAAAGAAAAAGGCCCAAAACTTTTTAGTATTCTAAAAAACATAGGGATAAAAAAATTCAAAGCTCTTGTAGAAGAAGCAGTAAAAAAGAAAGTAGAATTAAAACAAAAAACAATTCTTCCTAATTTTGACAAATTAAAAAAACAAGTAAATTTCGAAATTTCTAAAGAAGTGAAAGAACAATTTCCAAACTTGATAATTGGAGTTGTTGTTTGTGAAGGAATTGATAACACAAAAAAATCAGAACCCTCAATTTCATTGCTCCGTTTACAAGAAACACAAACAAAAAAACAATTAGAAGGAAAAGAACTTGCGTCAATCGAAAACCTGAAACTTTGGAGAGAAGCATACTCAAAGTTTGGCGGCAAACCAAAGAAAAACAAACCATCAGTAGAAGCACTAGTAAGGCGGGTTGTTAAAGGCGAAGAACTTCCAGAAATTAATTCTCTTGTGGATTTGTACAATTATATTTCTATAAAATATTTGTTACCTGTTGGAGGCGACGACCTTGAAAAAACAGAAGGGAAAATCACACTCTCCGTTGCCAAAGGAACTGAAAAATTTATAATGCTCGGTTCCACTGAAAACAATTCTCCAAAAGAAGGAGAAGTCATTTACAAGGATGAAAAAGAAGTTATTTGTAGAAGGTGGAACTGGAGAGAATGCAACAAAAGCAAGTTAACGGAGCATACAAAAAAAGCAATAATATATATTGAAAGCCTTAACCCAAAAGATAATTTAGAAGAAGCAGTAATTGAATTAGCCGAGTTAATTGAAAGTAATTTAGGCGGAAAAATTTCTAAATTTGTGATTTAATTTAGTCTTATTAAAATCAGATTCGCGGGCCCGTAGCTCAGCTTGGTAGAGCACCTGGCTCTTAACCAGGGCGTCGAGGGTTCAAATCCCTTCGGGCTCGTTGTACGTTTTTCTTTCTCGCGAGAAAGAAAAACCTACACTAAAAAGAAAGAGCAATAACGCATTCACTTTGACGAAAAAGAAAAGAATAAGAAAAACCCACATTAAAAAGAAAGAAGAAGGAGACATTGCTTCGAAGCAATACACTTACATTTGTTTAATAATAGTCCTTTTTTATTATGTTTTGTTTAATAATTCATTAATTTTTAATGGTTTTTTAACATTTGAAGAGTGTTTTTATGAAAATTGATTCAACCGATTCATCAATTATAGCAGTTTTAGAGAAGAATTCTCGTCTTTCGTTTAGAAAAATAGCTAAAAAAGTTGGTGTTTCTGTTGCAACAGTAATGAATCGCGTTAATAAACTTGAAAAAAAAGGAGCAATAAAAGGATATTCTGTTGTTCTTGATTACGATATTTTAGAGTATGATTTACAAGCACTTATTTCGATTATTGTTTCTAAAGGCAAGCTTTTTCAGGTAGAGAAAAAAATCGCTTCGCATTCTAATGTTGTCGCGGTTTATGATATTACAGGGCATTTTGATGTTATTGTTTTAACTCGTTTTAAAACAAGAAAATCACTTGATTCTTTTTTAAAAAAGATTCAAAGTTTAGATTTTGTTGAAAAAACAGAAACTCAAATAATCTTGAATACTATTAAAGAAGACCTGTAAGAACATGTTTTTTTAGTTAAGGAGATTGCTTTAAAAAGATTCTCTGAGGGGAATTCTATTAATGGGGCAGTAGCTCAGCCTGGGAGAGCACACGGCTGAAGACCGTGGTGTCGCGGGTTCAAATCCCGCCTACCCCATGCCTATTTTCTTTTTTTACTAATTTGATTTACTTTATATTTCTTTTTGTTGTAAGTATTTTTGAGGGGTTTTTTTGGTAAAAAAAGTTTTTTTAATTTTATTTTTATTATTCTTTTCTATCCAAATTTTTGCAGCAAAACCAGTAGTAACAAGCGATACTCATCCTAATGGTGAATGGAGTAATTCTCCTTTTATTAAAGTAAATATTTTTTATTCTGGCGCAACAAGATTTGCTTATTTGGTAGATAGGGAAGAATCTACTGAAGTTGAAATTGGCGACGAAGATGATTCAGTAACACAAACTACTGACTCTGAGTTAAATCTTGGTTCAAAAAAAGATGGGATTTATTGGCTCCATGTTAAGGCAAAAAATTCTTCTGGTTGGAGTGAAACAACTAAATTTGAAATAAAAATTGATGAAAATGGGCCTTTAAGAGCAGGTACTTTAACAGCTATTGCGGAGGGTACAAAAATTAATATTAATTGGAGTGAAGCAGTAGACGACTTAGCAGGAATTGCATATTATAATTTGTATAGAAGTAATTTGTTATTTGTTAAAGACGGGGATATTTCAAGGCAATTTAGAGTAAGGGATATCGTTGCTAAAAAAGTTGGTTCGGAATTAACTGGAACTTCTTTTGTAGATGAGGATATATCTGAAGGGTATAGATATCACTATAAAATTCAAGCAATAGATAAAGCAGGAAACCTTGGGGGAGAAAGTCCAGTTGCTTCAGTTAGAGCAAATTCTTTTTGTGACTGTGAATTTAATTTAACTGCTGAAAAATTAAACGACGCTATCAAGATTACTATCGATTCAGATAAAAAATTCAAAAAAGGATATTTACTAATAACCGAACCAACTGGAACGGAAACAGTTCTTGCTGATAGTAATTTAGTAGGGTATTCTTTTGAGTTTTCTTTTTCTTTAGCGAATAAAACAAATGGCGATTACAATATTTTCTTTTCAAGTATTGATGATGATCAGGATGATTGTTTTGCTCAAACTAATTTTGTTTTTGATACAGTTCCTCCGGAAGTAAAAATTTTAAAACCTATTTTTTCTGAATTGCTAAAAGAAACTGTTGAATTTGAAATTAGTGCAAAAGATAGTGGAACAAATTTTTCAGGTATTGAAAAGGTAGAAGTGTATTATGAGAAAGATGATAAAGTGCTTTTAGGTGAAGCAAGTGAAGCAAATGGGAAATATGTTTTTGAATGGGAATCAAGTTTGGTTTCTAATGGGAGATATAAAATAATTGCAAAAGCAATTGACAAGGGGGGAAACAGTACCGAAGATTATGTATTGTATTCTATTGAAAATCTTGCAAAAATAAGAGATGAATCAAAAGAAAAAATAGATTCAGCAGAATCAAAAAGAATGGAAGTTAATTCTTTTTTTGAAAACGTAAAAAAACAAAGTATTGATATTTCTGAATTAGAAAACGAATTAGCAGTTATTGATTCTAATTTACTTTATGCTAAGGGGCTTTTTGAAAAAGGTCAACATTATGATTTAATTTCTGCTCAAGCAGATGTTGCAAAAACTAAGTATAGTTCATTGTTGCAAAAATTAAGTTTAGTTGAATACAAAAAAGTAAATTATGTTTATAATACTGAAAATCTTGATTTGTTCCTTAAAGCAACAGGGCTTGAATCAGGAATAACTGGAAATGCAAAACAATTAATCGAAGAACTAAAACCAACCAGAAAATTATCTATTTCAAAAATAGTTTTTAATGGGAAAACTTTTTATCGCGCAAATATAATCATTTCTTTATCTAATGCTTCTGATAAAAATATTGTTGTTAAAGCAATTGAAGTTATTCCTAAAAAGTTTTCAGCTTCTGCGAATACAATTTTGTCTCAAGATAAATTTGAAATTTTACAAAATGATCCAATCATTGCGTTTGATTCAATTAATTTATTAGCTGGCGAAACTAAAGAAATGACTTATTCTCTTGAACAAAAATTAACTAAAGAACAAGCAGATTTATTGATTTCTTCTAATGTAATGAATTTTTTCGTTTCTCCTCCTCTTGTAGTTGATTCTTCTATTGATTTATCTTCAGTAAAACTTTCCGCTTTATTGAATGTTAGTGCATTTCTTTCTTTTATTCCTCAAATAGAATGGAATACAACTAGTCTTGTCATAGTCGGAGTGGCTATTGTAGCAATTCTTTTCATTTTGTTAATAATCTTTTTAATTGTTATTTTTGCATTTTATTATTTTTTCATTAAAAAAAGAAGGAATCATCATGGGTTTGGATAATTTTCTTAAACAAACTGCAAAAGAAACAAATCAAGAACTTGCTAAGCTTATCCCTAAACAAATAAGTGAAAAAGATTTAATCAAATTTATTGGAACTCCAGATTTCGATTTCGATTTAGTTGCTTCTCAAAAAGCAATAGTTACTCCTTTATGGGATTTTTTAGATAGAGGCGGAAAAAGATGGAGACCTGCTTTAATGCTTCTTAGTTGTCAAGCAGTTGGCGGAACCAAAAAACAAGTTTTGCCTTTTTTACCAATTCCTGAACTTGTGCATAATGGAACAATTGTTGTTGATGATGTTGAAGATAGTTCTAGGTTGAGGCGAGGAAAACCATCGTTACATTTAGTTTATGGAGTAGATGTTGCAGTAAATGTTGGAAATGCAATGTATTATTTGCCTTTGGTTTCTCTTTTTGAAAACAAAGAACTTAGTTTTGAAACAAAAGAAAAAATTTATAGAA
>CAZHFT010000020.1:0-9285 GCA_964531875.1 uncultured archaeon
GATTGGAAAAGTTTCATTAGTCAAGTAACTTTTAAAAAAATAAAATTGAATGCTTTTTTTTCTTTAATTGTAATAAATTGTAAGTGCGAAATTTTTGTCTTTTAAAGTGGATGATGGAAGTGAATTTTATTCTATTTAACAGTAACTAAAAGTATAATAATAACAAATTTCTATGTATTTCATTTGCTTATTGGTAAGTGTGTTTTATGAAGATTGGTGGTTTTGAAACAGGTCCTTATGTAATAAAAGATGAGGGCGGAAAAAGAGTTCTTGTTATTGATTGTCGTAATTCTGTGTACATTCCTTCAATTGCTGATGATAGAAATGCTCGTTTTCATGTTTTAAAAATTCTTTCTGAAGCAGAAGCTGATTTAGTTGTTTTAGCCGAGGTTTATGAGAGAGTTTATGATGAACCTCAAACACTCATGCTTTCCGAAATTGCTTCTCTTTATTCTCGTTTTGAAGTGGAAAGTATTTGGAGTTATTCTCATCTTGGAGATCCAAAGATTGAAGAAGAAAAAGTATTTGGAAATAGGCATAATGCGATTGTTCAAATTACGCATGATGAACTTTTGTATGACCCAGTTAATTCTTATCTTTTGCTTTTACAAGAACTTTCTACTGAAAAAGCAAGAATACTTACTTTGCCTGAAGAAAAACAAAGCAAAGTTTATTTGCAAACTTTGTTGTTAATAAAAAAATATTTTGAATCAACTCAATTAATTGCCCAAGCAAAAGTTTTGATTTCAAAACTTGATAATGTTCCTGATACTAATGCTCTTTATCGTAGTTTTTTTGAAGCACAAGTTAAACCAAGTTTTATTGGTTCAAGACTTATTTTTGGAGAGGATGAAAAACTTGAATTACTTGACGAATATTCTGTTAAGGAAGCTACGGTTCAAATTTTTAAACATCCGACTAAAACGGAAAAACTTTATTTTTTAAATTTACCAGAATATTCTTTGCCTCCAGAAAAATATTTTTTATTAAGCAAAACTAAGGAAACTGTTGCATCTTACAAACCAGGCAGAGCATCATTATCTGATTTAGTGAAAAGTAGAAAATATTTTGAAAGAATTTATCAATCCACTATTAAAGAAATTGCTAAAAAAGAACGAATTAATGTTTCTAATGAAGACATTATTGAATTAAGTAAAGTTGTTGCACGTTACACTGTTGGTTATGGAGTTCTTGAGGTTCTTCTTTCGGATAGAAAAATTACTGATATTTATATCGATGCGCCAATTGGCAATAAATTAATTTACATTGTTCATTCTGAATTTGGGCAATGTCAAACTAATATTATTTATACTCAAGATGAAGCAGATTCTTTTGTTTCAAAATTAAGAGCTATGTCAGGTAGACCTTTTGATGAAGCTCATCCTGTTCTTGATTTTGATTTGCCTGGAATGGATACAAGAATAGCTGCTATTGCTCCTCCTCTTTCTCCTGATGGTACTGCTTTTGCATTTAGATTACACAAAGTAACTCCGTGGACTCTTGCTCAATTTATTGATGTTGATTATATTTCTCCTCTTGGCGCAGGTTTAATGTCTTTTTTCATTGATTCACAGGCAACTACTATTGTTACTGGAAGTCGTGGTTCAGGTAAGACTTCTTTAATGGGAGGGTTAATGCTTGAGATTCTTCAAAATTCAAGGATTATTGTTCAAGAGGACACGCTTGAGTTGCCAGTAGAGTATTTGAAAAATATTGGTTTTAATATTCAAAGATTAAAAACAAGGTCGCCAATAGGAGTACAAGAAAATAATAATGAGGTTTCTCCTGAAGATGCTTTAAGAACTGCTTTGAGGCTTGGAGATTCTGCTTTGGTAGTTGGAGAAGTAAGAAGTAAGGAAGCAAAAGTTCTTTATGAAGCAATGCGTGTTGGTGCTGCAGGTAATGTTGTAATGGGTACAATTCACGGAGATAGTGCGTATAGTGTTTGGGATAGAGTAGTTAATGATTTGGGTGTTCCTACTACTTCGTTTAAGGCAACTGATATTGTTTGTGTTGCTCGACCAATTCGTTTTAAAGGAAGTCTTGAAAAGCACAGGAGAGTTGTTCAAATTACTGAAGTAAAAAAGCACTGGACTGGGGATCCATCCGAAGAAGGGGGGTTGCTCGATTTAATGAATTACGATGCAAAAAAAGACAAACTTGAACTTGTTGAAGACAACCTTAAAGAAAGTGATTTGTTTTCTAAAATTAGTAATTTATCTGGTCTAAGCCATGAAAAAATTTGGAAAAATATTCGCATGGTCGCTGAATCAAAGTCTTTTTTGGTTGATTTAAAAAACGAATTCAATATTCCTTCTTTACTTGAAGCAGAAAATACTATTCTTGCAAATAATAAACTTGTTATTTTTAAAGAAGACCAATTAGAAGAATTTGGTTCTATTGATTATAATGAGCTTATTGGTAAATGGAAAAATTGGGTAAGGAAAGATTTAGTAAAAAGAGTAAAACAGAGGTCTTAACTCCCCATGGCTATACGAAGAAAAAAACCTGCTCGAAGTATAGGGGAACTTTATGGAAACATTGCGGTTACTGGAACAGATTTTTCTAAAGGTGAAAAAAAATTAGTAAAAGCAAAAGACCCTAAATTTGTTGCGTTGTGTAAAAAGATTGCTAAATTTTCTCCTTCTATGGGTAAAGGCGGAGTGTTTAGTGAAGATAATGATAAAGCCATTAAATTTTTAGGTTGGAAATTAACTGCTGAGGATTTTACTGCGGCAACTTTAATTGTAACAATTATTTCTTTAATATTAGCTGGAATTTTTGGTTCAATTATTTTATTTTCTCCTTTAAATGAAGTTATTGTTCTTCTTGCATCTGATTTTATGAGTCAAATTCTTTTTGCATATTTTCCTTTTATTTTGGGTGCATTAGGAATCGTTTATTATTTTCAATCTTATCCTGTGACTGCTGCTAAAAAAGAACAAACCAAAGCACTCACGTATGTCCCTGAAATAATGGGGTATATGATAATGTCAATAAAGCTTGTACCTAATCTTGAAAAAGCTGTTGAGTTTGCTGCAGTTAATGGTAAGGGAAAAATTGCTGATGATTTTAGAGAATTAATTTGGGGGACTCAAGTGGGAGTTTATAATTCGCTTTATGAAGGACTTGATACTCTTGCTTATCGTTGGGGAAAATTTAGTGAAGAATTTAAACGTGCATTAATGAGGGTAAGAGCTTCAGTTATTGAAAATACTGAAGCAAAAAGATATGCTTTGCTTGATCAAACAATGGATGAAGTTCTTGAAAGCGTTAGAACTAAAATGGAGCAGTATGCTCGGGAATTATCTCAGCCAAGCACAATGCTTTTTTACATCGGGGTTCTTTTACCTTTGCTTTTAATCATTATTCTTCCTGTGGGTAGTTCTTTTTCTGGAGCTCCGTTGGCTAATCCAATTGTTCTTTCTTTGATTTACAATATATTTATTCCATTGATTACTTTTGCATTTGCTTATAATTTAATTCAAAATCGTCCGCCTACTTATTCATCTCCAATTATTCCTGATGATTATTCTGGGTTGCCAAAAAAAGGAACTGCAAAAATTGGAGGAGTAAAAATTAATGTTAAATTTGTTGCAATTATGGTTCTTGTTTTTGGTTTAGTTGGCTCATTTGTTCTTTCGACTCAGGGGTTTCCTCCTCAATTTGCTTATGATTCAATGAAGGTTAATGAAAAAGATCAATATTTTTTAATTGGTGCCGATAGGTCTGCCGAAGAAGTAATTGATTCTGCAGGAAAACCAAAAGGTTATTTTTCAGTAGATCCTGCTAATCCAGGTAAATTGTATACTGAACTTCTTACTGCGGGACTTAAAGATACAGAAACTACTGAAGAAAGAAAAGAAGCAGTTGATAATGCTATTGCGGGAGTCAAATCTAAAGAAAAACTTTTCTTTTCTCAAAGCGATAATGATATTGCGCCATATAATTTAGTATTTGGTTCATTGATTAGTTTTTCTATTGCTTTATTTGTGTGGCTTTATTATTCAAATATTTATAAAAGAAAAATTCAACTTGAGGTTCAAGAAATGGAAAAAGAATTCAAAGACACGCTTTATATTATTGCTTCAAGAATGGGTGAAAATAAACCAATTGAAGATGCAATGAAACATGTGCAAGAATTTTTACCCGATTTAAAAATTTCAAAAACTGTTTTTGCAAAAACTCTTGATAATATTAATCTTCTTGGATTGCCTCTTAGTCAAGCAGTTTTTGACAAGCAAGTTGGTTCAATAACAAAAATTCCTTCTAAATTAATTCATAGTTCTATGAAAATGCTTGTTGATTCAGTAAACCTTGGGGTAAATGTTGCAGCAAGAACAATGATTTCTCTTTCAATTCAACTTCAAAATTCTGAAAAAGTTAATAACACTTTGAAAATTCTTGTTATTGATATTACTACTACTCTAAAAACAATGACTTTGTTTATTGCGCCGATTGTTCTGGGCATAACCACTAGTCTTCAAAGAATTGTAATAGTCACTATTTCTTCTCTTGCTGCTTCAGGGGTTGGTGATGGTGCAGCAAATGCTGATGTTGGAAGTCTGTCTACATTTAGTGTTTCTGGTTTTATTTCTCAGGAAGCAACTGCATCAATTGCTTCGCCTACTGAATTCATTATTATTGTTGCAATTTATATTATTGAATTAGTAATAATAATGACTTATTTTACTACTAAAATCGAAGAAGATAATGATTTGCTTGTAAAAATAAATATTGCAAAGTATATGCCTATTGCAGTAACAATGTTTGTTTTGAGTATGATTGTTTCAAACATGTTTTTAGGCGGAATTTAAAATGAATCTTTCTGAAAAAGCACAAGCATTTGAACCTTTTAAAATGATGATTGGCGCAGTTTTTGCAATGCTTGTTTTAGTAATAATTATTGGGTCAGTTAATTATTTTCAAACACTTAGAGCAGATATTAGCACTCAACGATTTTATGAGGGGTTTGAGGGGGCAGTAAGACAACCCAATGCGGAGGTTCTTTTAGTTAGTGATTTACAATTTTCTGAAGGTACTGCTTTTTCTTCAAACGGACTTGGAAAAGTAGTTGGTTTGGATGGGGAGTGTATTGAATTTGTTGATTCTGGTTCTGCTTTTGAAGTAACTGATTCTGTTGCAAAAACCAAATCTGCACTTATTACGGATGTTTTTTTTAGGTGTAATGTAAATGAAAATGATTGTGAAGTTTTTTGTGAAATTTCTTTTGGCGAAATGTTTGATGTTTAATGAAAATTTACAAATACTAACTAATGAAGTAGTTTTATATATTGGTTAATTCTTTTATTTTCAAGGTGATTTATTTATGAATTCTAAAGGTCAAGCTAATAGTGTTTTTAAAATTTTGATTGCTGCGGTTGTTGCAGGTGCAATTTTAATGATTTTAATGAATGTTTTGGAGGATATAATTTCTCCAGTAAAGGAAGATCCAAATAATTTTGCAACTAATCTTGTTGAGAGTAATATTAATAGTGCGGGAATCCCTGATTTTACTAATGTTACTTTTAGTAAAGACGATAGTTTAAATTCAAAAACTATTGCTTTGAAATCAAAGGTTATTGATAAGGACAGAGTTTGTGTGTTGGTTAGTAAAGGCGCTCCAAATTATGATGGATTTAGTTCTAATAATTCTTTAATGGTTCAATATACAGGTTCGTATAATATCAAAACCAGATTAATGGTCATGTGTGATAAAGGTGATGAGTTAGCCGAAAGTATGGATGTTTATGAGTATAGTAGCGATTATGGTTTTGATGTAACAACTGATTGTGATGGCATAGAAACCCCGAATAAGTATTGTGTTGTTGTTGTAGTTGGCGAATAATTAAATTAATTTTCCCCGTTGCTTTTTAGCAACGGCTATTTTTTTATTTTTAATGGATTTTTGTTTGTGTGCTCTTTGTCGGAGTAATGAAGTAGTTTTATATATTGGTTAATTCTTTTATTTTCAAGGTGATTTATTTATGAATTCTAAAGGTCAAGCTAATAGTGTTTTTAAAATTTTGATTGCTGCGGTTGTTGCAGGTGCAATTTTAATGATTTTAATGAATACTCTAAATTTTATTCCTTCTATCGGAGGAGAAGATCCAAATAGTTCTGCAACTAATCTTGTTAAAAGTAATATTAATAGTGCAGGACTGCCTGAGTTTGTTGAGGTTACTTTTAATAAGGATAATAGTTTAAATTCAAGAACTATTGCATCAAAATCAAAGGTTATTGATAAAGAAAGAGTTTGTGTAATGGTTAGTAAAAGTGCGCCAAATTATGATGCCTTTGAGGATATGGGCGGGGATCATTTAGTAGTTCAATATGCTGGTTCATATTCTGTTAAAACTAGATTAATGGTAGTGTGTGATGCAGGCGATGAATTAGAAGATAGCATAGATGCTTATGGTTATGGTGATACTGATGCGTATGACTTCGATGTAACTGATTGCACTGACTTTGCCAGCATTTCAAACAAGTGTTGTGTTGTTGTAGTAGTTGGCGAATAAGTAAATTAATTTTCTCCGTTGCTTTTTAGCAACGGCTATTTTTATTTTTAATTAGTTATTTTTTTTTAATTGTTTGATTTTGTTTAATGAATTAGTTTAAATACTTCTTTTTTCATTATTTTTTCATGTTAAAAAAATTGTTTTTAGAAGAGCGTGCTCAAAGCGAATGGAATTCAGTTTACTTACTAATTGTTTTTGTTATTGCCGCAATTTTAATTATTGCACTTATTAAACCAATGTTTAAAATGAGTCAAGATATTTCAAACTCTCAACCATTGATTAATGATTAAGTTACTTTTACAAAACTTGTTTTCGTATTATTTATATACTTCTTTTCCCTATGTTGATTTCATGTTTTCTCAAAAAGGTCAAGAATCTGCGCCGTTTGAATTATTGATTGCGATTATTGTAATGACTTTTGTAATTGTAGTTGGTTTTAATGCACTTAATACTTTGAATAAAAAAACATGTGAAGGGAATTTGAATCAAAATATTGAACAAATTAAAAGCGCAATTGAATCTGTTGCAAAAAATAAATCCAAAATAAATATTGGGTATGATTTACCAAGTTGTTTTAATGAATCTGATGCTAAATTAAGAATAATTGAAAGAAATGATATTAGCTATTGTTCCGCGATTTGCGGGGGTAGTCTTGCACAATGTACAATTTTACAATTTAGTTCTACTCGGCCAAGTTATACTGAAACAAAGTGTTTAAGGATTTCTCCAGCAACTTCATTTCCAATAGGTCTCCCTTGCGATACTGAAATTTTTGACGAAGAATATGAATTAGTTAATTGGAAAAGGGGCAATTGGGAAGGCGAGGAAAGCAGTCCAATAACGCCCGGAACCTATACTTTAATGCGTCAAGGTAATTTAGTTACCGATTCTCCAAAAATTTGCGTTTATAAGAGGGCGTAAAATGCTTGGGTATATTTTAAGTAAAATAAATCTTTTGATTCTTGTTACTGCGATTTTTGCAATAGTAAGTTTTTTTGCAATGGGGTTAACGGATATTACTAAGGTTACTGAATCTAAAGAACTTGCTTCGAGATTAACTGAAAAATCTTTTGCGCTTACTAGTTCTCCAAGTTATTGTTTAAGTGATAGTTATCTTCTTCCTCCTGAGTTGATGGTTGCAGGTAATGAGTTTTATTATGTTATTGCGATTTCTAAAAGAACAATTGAGCTTGAAGAGGCGGGGGAGGAAATTAATTTGTTAATTTTTTCAGTTTATCCAAGAGATGAAATTAGTAAAAGTTATGATGTTGAAGCGGATTATGTTCCTAAGGTTATTGCTGCAGATAGTTTTAGGACAAATGCAGAATTACATCTTTATTCTAAAGATTATACTGGTGATAATTATACTTCTTCTTCTGCTGAAAAGGATATAATCTATCTTGATCCTCAAGCAATAACTAACGGAAATTATTTGATGTTCATAAAAGAAATTGTTAATGGAGAACCTTTTCTATATGTAATTGGTTGTGGTCCTGATAAAGCGATTTGTGAAGCAGAAAAAACTCGCATTGGAGAAGAGTTAGTACATCTTCCTGAGGGTGCATCTGAGGAGGGATTCAAATGCTGAATAAAGGTTTCATTGGTCCAATTGGAGATGATTTACCTTCACTTATCCCTCTTCTTTTTGGTTTAGTAATGTTTTTTTCAACTTTTACTATGACATTTAGTTCATTTGATGCAAGAAACACAGAGTTTGGTTATGATGTTAGTGTTATGAGAATTTCAAGAACCCTTCAATCTAATAGCTATATTTATAATTATAATAATTTTCAAAAACTTTGTGATAATGTCGGGTTAGTAAACGTAAATTATGTAGCAGGAATATCTAGTCAAGCCGCCAAACAAGAAGATATTCGTAATATTTTTGATGTTAAGTTTTTTGAGAATGGCGCAGGAGAATCATTTTATTGTTCTAATGTCGACCCTATTGATTCGAGTGGCCCTCTAAAAATTTCAGATTTTTTAAGCATCCCTGATTCGCTTGATGAAACAGTTATTTCAAAAATTTTTCCTTTAGTTGTTGAAGATGATAAAGTCGTAAAACCAATGCATTTATTTGTGGTGGCGTGGAAATGAATTCAAAAGGGCAGGCAGCAGTAACTGATGCGCTTTATTTTTTATTGATAATTACTTTTTTATCTATATTTTTATTTGGTTTTGCAAATAGTTATGGTAATTTAGTGCGTGAACAAGTTAATGATGAATATAATACTGCTTTTACAACTAATGCGTTGAAAACAATTTTGTATAGTTCAACTCCTCGTGATCCTAGTGAAAATATTTATTCAAGTTCTGAAGTGGATTATCTTCTTTCTTTAATAAAAGAAGATTATTCTGATGATTTGCAAATTGATACTGCTGAAAGAAAGGTTTTCGGAAAAACTATTTTATCTGTTCTTAGTCCAATTCAAGATACTAAAGATTATATGTTTTATATTCGTGTTCCAAGCGAAAGTGAAAATAAAAAAATGATTTATTTTTTTATTCATTCTACTAATTTTGAAAAAGAGGCGGTGCCTTCGGAAGGCTTAGGTAGAAATTTTTTCATTTATTCAGCTAATGAGATTGCTTCTCATAGTAATTTTTTTTGTGGGTTAAAATCTGTTGATGGAGTAATGAAAAGTTTTGAAGGGCAAGAGTATATTGATTTAATTGCTAGGTTTGATAAATTGCGTGCAAACATTGGTTCTGTTTCAGAAGCAAGTTCCTCAATTACATTGGTTAAAGAAACCGATGATGGAGAGTT
>CAZHFT010000021.1:0-6034 GCA_964531875.1 uncultured archaeon
GAATTACACAACTTTTTTACCAAAAAACAACTTTTATTAATCACACTATTTTTAGTAATACTCACTTTCCCTTTAGTAATATTAGGAAATTTAGGGCTGAAAATAGCGCTTATATTATCCTACTTTTTAATTGTGAATTATTCTCTGATTATTAACGGTAAAGACAAACTTTTCATAAATTATCTTATGATTGCTTTGTATTATGGTCCAATTGCATTCTTGATTGGATTCTTTATGGGGTCACCAGATTTTAATTTGTTACTGCAATACTCGTGGGTATTAGTCTTAATTTTTTTGGTGGACATGGGGTTTTCAGTAACCAAAGATTATGAAGATGTTGATGGCGATAAAGCTGAAAACAAGCTTACTATTCCAGTAGCTTACGGGAAAAAAATTTCTCTTTTATACCAAGCAGTATTGATTACTTTAACATTCATATTCTTATTTGCATTAGTGGCATTAAATATTATTTCGGAATATTTTTTAGTCTTACTTGTAAACTACTTTATTGCGATGTATGTGATTTACAGAATTTGGTCAACTAATTCAAAGGAATCTTTTCATTTATCCCACAACATAATAAGATTGAATGCACTATCTATAAGATTTATACTTACTTTTATTCTATTAATTATAATGTATGGGATTTGATAAAATATGTTTGTACCATGGCCTATTCAAGTTGCAGAACAGAAAATGAAAGACAAGATTTTTGAAAAACAATTAATTCTTTTGATTACTAAATTAGAAAAACAAGAAATTAGCGAAAAAGAATATGCTCAAAAACTAATTGAATATTTAAAAAAGTCAGTTGAAAGAACTAAATCTTAACCTTATTTTTTAAAATGACTAATTCTTACTTTAACTAAATAACTGTTTTATCTTTGTCTTTACTTCTGTTCTTGTTAGTGTTTCAGCATATTTTTGATAATCGTTTTTGAGGTTTGCGTCTGTTACTACGAAGAACCATTTGTTGAGGTGTTCTAGGGAATTGTTTTTTCTGACTTTTTTGTCTAAAGCACTTGGGTTTTTTTTGAGTGTTTTTCCTGTTTCAACTTCTATCGCATACCACTCAGGTTTATCTTGTCCTTTTGTTGGAACTTGAAACATTACATCGGGCCCGAAGGTACTGTACTCTACAACATTTTCAGTGTACTTTTGTACTTCATCCATTATTATTTTTGTCATAAAATAATGTTCAATTGATTCGTTTGACTCGTTGTGCTTTTTTATTAAATAAATTTGCGCGCCTGCTTTATCAAAACCACAGAGGCGTTCTTCTTTGTAACCCTTGCTTTTCAAGTAATCTATTTGTTCTTTACTCAAATCATTTCTTAAGTAATAATTTTTTTTGAGTTTAATGACTTCCTCACGAAGTAATGAATCTTCCTTGTCTTTTTTCTTTTTGCTTTCTCTTTTTCTAATCTCATCAGGATTAGTAGTAATTATTTCGTACTCTTTTTCACTCGCAACTATTTTAATTGGAATTCTGTCGTTCATTGCAAACAACAATCCTTCTCCCCTATCAGCAGTTAAAACAAAATTCTGTTCTTCTTGGTTTAAATTAAATTTTTCAGTAAGCTCTCTAATAACTGTCGGCTCTTGTCTTAACAATAATTTCCATGCACAATTAGCGAGAATAGTTTTTCCTGCATTTCGTTGAAGCAAATCGTTTACTTCCTGAGTAATAATCGTTAATCCTAAACCAAATTTTCTCGCAGTTTTAATCATTTCAAATAAGTAATTTGCTTGCTCACCATACCTTAGTAAAGTCCATGCTTCATCAATCACTAAGTGTTTTCTTTCCTTGTTGTTCTGCATTTTTTTATGAATAAAATCAAGAATCAAGTACATCATAACAGGCTTAACCTGTGAAGGCATTTCTGCAATATTAAAACAAATCAAGTTATTATTCAAATTTAAATTAGTTTTTTTATTAAGAAAACTAAACGACCCCTCAGCATAAATCCCGATTCTATTAAGCAAAGCATCGTAAGTAACTTGCTCTAATCTATTCGCTATTTTTTTCTCGAATTTAAGAATCCTGTAAAGGTCTTGTATTGTCGGAGGTTCATTACTCCAAGTTTCTCTGTCCTTCGGGTGAATTCCTTTATCAACATAAACCTTGAGCAACGCTTTATCCAAAATATTCTTTTGTGGTTCTGAAAGTTCCCCACACATTATTTTGAACAAGTCCATTAGGGAAAGCATTTTGTCTCCAAAATCCCTGTCCATCAAATCAAGAGGATTAATAATAGTATCAGAATCCTGTGAAATCTCAACCAACTGACCACCATAAGTCTTGCACAACTCCACATACTCGCCCTGCGGGTCAATAATAAAAGTTTTCACACCCCTCATTAGCCTTCTTAGAATATTGAGTTTTACTCCAAAGCTTTTTCCAGAACCAGAAGAACCCAATATTAAACCATTATAATTTTGAAGTTGATAAGGATCAATTATTATAGGAATATTATTGTCCTTGTTTAAACCAAACATTATGCCTCCTTCCTGAAGTTTTAGGAAGCTTGTGGTGAATGGAAAACAAGCACTTAACGCATTTGAAGGAATGTTCTGTTGAACCCTAAGTTTATCAGTACAAATTGGAATAATACTCTTAATTGCTTCCTGCATTTTCAAGTAAGGAATTTTTGGAATAATCATCATAGAATTTAACTCGGACTCAATTTTTCTTGTTAGTAATTCAAGTTTTTCTTTATTATTCGCACGTGCATTCACGTAAAGAGAAAAATTAAACAATTTTTCTTCTCCTGTTTGAAGCCTTTCAAGTGTTCTATAAGTATCTTCATACTGTACCTTCAAAGAAGGATTTACTACGCCAGTAAGTTCAGCAGACATCATGTCGCTTTTTTGTTTTACAAGCTCTTGATTCAAGCTATTCAATACTCCTTCTATTTGTGAAGGCTCTACAAACATACTCAAATCAAAGTCGCCTTCACTAGAAACAATACTATTAAGCCAACCCTCCTTAATTCGTCTTGGATAACCAACCGCACAAACAACCCTATTATGATTAGAATTAACCTGGATTGAATCGAAATCATTCTTCACATAAGAAGGCTTGATTAAGTCAGTTAAATGATTTTGTTCCTGCATTCTTTTTACCTCTGTTTTTTCATAAGTTCTTTGAACTGTTCTTGGTTTTCCTTTAACTTTTTTATTTTTGTGTTGAATAAAGTCTCACCAATTATAGAAATTATTCGGGTAAGCTTGTCCAGTTCTCTTGGTATTTGTTCTATTGCATCTTCAGTTTCTGGCTTCACTCTTATCGCCTCCTTCAAATTTTTTCAGCAAAGTCATTGGAGAAAAATAATCATCACTTGCATGAATATAAGAATCAAAAAAACTCGCAAGCAATGGTAAAATTTGTTCATCATCTAAACGTTTCACAAACAAACCACACTTCTTCAATTTACCCTCACAAAGTTTTGCTCGAATATCAAGCTGATTCAAAGCATTACTCCTGTTCATTTCAATCGAAGTCTTTTCACTTTTTTTCTGTAACAAATTCATCACGCTTGTAATAATGTCTTTCAATGGTTGTGCATTGGAATGCGGAGAATAAGGAACAACCACATAAAACAACCTGTTTTTAATCGAGTTTTCTTTTATGAAATTTTGAATGAATTCTTGGAAGGATTCAAACTGTTCCTCGATTTTTGGGTTGTTTGATTCCAAAGCTGTTTTTTTCAAGTCAAATAAATAATCATCAATGTTCAAAGACGTTGTTCTCATTACTATTTGCACAGTAAAATCAAGCGAATTCAAAAAGTCTTTATACGCATTAATAACTGCTTTTTGCTCTTGTTCACTCAAAATATTAAAGTTAATCGGAGTCACTTCAAGAACCGCCCTCAAACCCCCACCTTGAAGATAAATTGTTTCGTTCTCGATTTTTTTTACTTCAACAAAACTCTTTAATTTTGAGTCAAAATAACCAGCTTCTTTAATTCCTTTTGAATAATTCCTAAAAGTGTTCAAGTGTTTCAAAAGGTTTAGGAAAGCAAAGCTAATTCCAAGAGCCATTAAGAAAACACTAATAATGATTTTTAAGTTAAAATCAATGTTTGTTTTTAGGAATACTATTGCTGAACTAGAACCGAATAATGCAAGCCAGAATAATTTTGGCAAAGACAATCCAAAAGCAATTTTTTCCTCATACTTCAAGTTTTTTGGTATTTCATACGGCATGTTTTAATCACCTAAGCTAAAGCTACTCCTGCAACAGTTTTCACTACTTGACTTACATTAATGTTCACGCCCATCGAATTCAATGCTTTAAGAATCGCAACAATAAACAAAGTAATATTCATCAATGCTACAAACAAAAAACCAAGTGTTGGCGCAACAATCCCAATCATGCTCAAATAACTAAACTCGGTTACGAACAATTGAACTGCAATCAACACTAAGACATCAAGCACGTTCATAAACGCTGCTCCACCAATTAAATTTAGAATTGCCGAACCATAAACCTTAAGAGGTTCAATAAAATTCAAAAATAATCCAATTGGAAAAAGCATTACTCCCAATATGAGAAACATGTGCCTTACAATAATAGTTACAACCGCGAGAAATAAAGTAGTGCTAAAAAGGCTTAACCAAATCAAGTCAAGTGTAGCAATATTCTCGATTATGAAAAGTGATTCAAATTCTGTACTCCAAAGAGTAGTAGCTACAGAAGAACTCAAGTTCAATAATAAAGAGTACATTACTAGAGAAGCATTAACTGTTAGTACAAGCAACACTGCTTTTTTTGCCCACTCTTTTGCCTCAGCCCTTTGCTTAGCATCATAGCTTCCGAACAAAAACTTGAAGCCAACAAGCAAAAATAGTATTATGTAAAAAGCCGAGATAACACTTACAATTAACAACCAATAATCAGTGAACACCAACGGGTCAATGTTAACTGTAAACAAAACTTTTACGATTTCGAGCATTGGTTCTATAAAACTAACAATCATGCCCTCCAAAACATTAACGAAAGCTTGTGCAGTATCCTGCGGAAGAGTAGTTATTGAATCCCACAAACCCACGTTAGAACGCCCCCAAAGCAACTTTTTTTGCAATTAGGAAAACAACGTAATATGCTCCAAAGAAAGCCACTACACCACTAGCAGTATCCTCAGAACTTGCTTCTGTAACAAGAAAACGTTTTACTACTTTAGACTCCTTAAACTCGCTGTCTTTTTTTGTAAAAGCCAGTAGGAATCCCTTTGAATCTCTTGCACTAACACTAACCTCTGAAAAACCATTTTCATTAGTAATTAGGTTTAACGTATTTTCGCCTACTTCAAGAAAAACTTTTTTGTTTGAAACAAAATTATTCAAGTCATCCAAAACCCTTATTTTTACAAAAAGGTTTTCATCAAAATCAAAATAATTACCATCAACACTCAAAAATAACTGCAAGGGTTTTAGTTCAACCAAACCACAATCAATAGAATGTTTTGAGAAATCCGAGTAAAAAATGTAAGAACAATCTCCTTTGTTTTCAGTCCAAAGAACCGCACTTCGTTCTTCGTTTAGTTCAGAGTAATCACGTTTAACAAAATTTTCTAAATTCATTGATTTTTCATAAGTCTTTGTAACATACAAGGAATCATTTTCTCCTTTAGCAATATCAAAGTTTGACTCACTAAGAAAAAAAACTGAGTCACCAAAATTTAATTCAAAAGCATTAATTGGTTCAACAGAATTAATTTCTAATGAAAGTTCGTTGTAATTCTTATTCGCTTGCAAAACTACGTTTAAATTCAAAGATTGGCTTTTAGCTTTTGTATCAAAACTATTGGAAACGCTAACCTGATTTTCTCTATAATTCGAGTGTGAATACTCGCACACATTATAACAAACAAGTTTTCGTGGAACACCAATCCTCTCACAACGTTTTCTCAATCTATAATGCTCAACCTTCAACTGGGTTCTAACAAAAAAATTAGAGAAAAAATTCAAAACAACATTATTTTCTACACTAACCACATAAGAAACAATTTTTCCGCTTCCCATTGTA
>CAZHFT010000021.1:6134-8689 GCA_964531875.1 uncultured archaeon
TTACCTTGAACAAACCACTCATTTGAATTAAAATCAAAGTAACTCTTGTTTACAGAAACAAGTTTTACCCAAGCGTTTTTGATTATGCCATCACTCTTAACTTCAACACCTAAAGGAATTGAATTGAACTCTATTTTTTTATTCCAATTATGAACAAAATCAAAAGAACCAAGTTCGCCCTGCTCAACAAGTAAATTAAAGTACAAATCTTCCTTTTCAGTTGTACCTAAAGAAGAATCTTCTAAAATGTTCTGACACTCTTCAAGTTTCCAACCACTAAATTCACCACAATTATCTGGCAGTATACTTGCACTTGAAAATTGTGCAAAAACAATGAACAAAAATAACACTATTGTTTTCATAAAACTCAACTCTAAATCAACTCCCACAAAAAAGGGGTTTTAGGGAAGAACCACTTACAGCCCCTCCCCGATCTTTAAACTATTTGCTTTAAGCTACTGGAACTGGTGTTGCCGTAAGAAAAGTCACTAACAATGGAGCCACCCAAATGACTACCAAACCAATTACTGCATAAGTCAACATGGACTTTGCACCTTCACGAGCTTGAATATTGTCACCTGAAACCATGAACTTTGCACCAGCAAAAATAATTATTATTACTGCAAAAATTGACACAGCCGCAATAACCAAATCTTTTATTTTATTCACTGGTTCAAGTATCGCTTCAACATCAGCATCCACCGCATAAACCATAGGACTCAAAAATAAAAACAAAGTCAGCAAAACCGGCAAAACACTCAAAATAATTTTTCTCATTTTTCAAAACCTCCTTAAAAAAGTTTTTCACTAAAAAGAACTGCCCCCAACCACCTATATAAACCTACTTTGACTATAGGTACGGGGAAAGGGTTAAAAGAAAACCAAAAACAACAAGCACTCACACAAACAATATAAAAAAAATCACTACTGAGCTTTTTCAAATTTTTCTAATGCTTTTTTTATAAATTTCCAGATTAAAAATAGTATTAATATTATAATTCCTATCAACACTATTCCAAAAATTAGCAACACTGGAACAAAATCTTCAGTAGTTGTATTTTCCCAGAATGACGCATAATATTCAACACCTTCAATCGCTAATATCTGTGTTTTAGGATATTCTTGTTTTTCAAAAGCTTCTTTACTTCCACTTGAATAATTGCCATATTCTAATCTTTTAAATATTTTTAGTTCATTCCACCCTTTTGGGCCATTATTTATTTTTGCTTGTTCTTCAATCATTAGCCAGTATTTTGCATCGTTTTTAAGATTGGAGATTTTTTCTTGAAACTTTTGGTTTAATTCAACGCCATTTTTTTCATAATCAATTAGCTTTTCTTGAAACCCTTTTAATTCATTCAGGGGATTGAATTCGTTACAGTACTGTTTGGCTACAAAATAATTAGCTACCATTGAATATGCGTCAAAAAACAAGTCAGGATTTTCTTCATGCAAAAGATAAAGCACATCAATTGTTTGGTTTGTTCTTTTAATATCATTAATTGTGTTAGAGTAAGAAAAATCATTGTGTGTATCTGTGTAAGTTTGGTTTATATCGTTAGCAAGATCAAAAACTTTCACAAGCTCTGTTTTATTTAAAGAACAAGAAGTAACTTTTATCAAATCTATAGTTGCGTAAATAGCCGTACCTTTTTGAAACTTCTTAAATAATCTTGTAGCTCCTTTCCCCGTATTTGGAATTATTTCCCACCCCGTACCCTCTAGTTGCGATTTAACTTTATCAAAAGCAAATTCAGGCACTTCAAGTAAAAGTGCTACGGCATTCGAATCAGAAATTTCTGTTATAGTTGTTGTAATTTTACAAGCGACATCTGCGCCTTTTGGAACATAATTACATTCAATAAAAGGAGAGTAAAAATTTTTACTATTCGTTTTAACATTCTTTAAGTAAGAATACATAATAAAAAGTTTTTCGCTTGACTCAAAATCCTCAATAAAAAAACAATTGGTATCCCTTTTCGAGACTGCAACAGCAGGCCATTCCTCATCAAAAGTTAGTTTATAATATAACTTATTTTCATAAGCAAATTTTTCAACATCAATTTTATCCCCATAATCTTTAGCAAAATGCTGTGGGTTACAAGAACTTAAAGGAAGGGTCTTCTGAAAAGTTTTATTTGTGGATACACCACTTAAAAAATTAAAGCCAAAAGCAGAAACAAGAAAACCAATTACAACAATTAGTACTAAAAAAAGCAATATTGAAGATTTATTCTGTGCACCTAATTTATACATGATATATTAGGTTGTTCTGCCTTAAAAAAGAACATTGGTACAAAAATTCGGATTTGAATAAAGCTATTAAATGGTTTCAAACTTAGGATTAATATGAAATTTGACAAGAAGACAAAACTTTTTGTGATTGCATTAGCAGTCATGTTTGTTTTGTTTGGTAGTTTGTTGACAATCGGCGTGTTTACTATAATTGATTTGTCAAATGAAAAAATTGAAGTGTCCTCTCAATTATCTGATTCTCAAGAAGTAATAACACAGAAGGGTACTGAAATTAATTCTTTAAAATCTGATTATATTGA
>CAZHFT010000022.1:0-8445 GCA_964531875.1 uncultured archaeon
GGAAATGAAACATCTTCAGGTATTTTTAAATTAATATTAATGATTTTTTCTCTGTCTGCATCAACTGAATCAATTGTATTTGCTGGGCTATATGAAAACCAGTTTTTTATTTCTTCAGGGTCACTAAATTCAGTAGAAGTTATTTCAAGGTCTATTATTATTCCTAATAGATCATCATCAGAATCATTTTCGATTTTTAATTCTTTTTTTGAACTTTCTCCTGTTTCAAGTTTTCCAAAATCCACTTTGGTTTTAGAACTCCCGATTTTAATACTAAGTTTACTTTCATCAAATTCGTTTAATTCATATTTTCCATCTACTCTTGATTTTGTAATATCAAGTCCTTTGATTCTTATTTGACAATTTTTATTTTCACCTAAATCGCTTTTACTAGCCTTATTTTTTACTGTTAAACTAACTGAAAGTTCTTCTGAGCCGGGGAATAGGATTAACGGAGTGTCATAAGTTATTGTCATTACTTTTTCACAATCATCATCAAGAATAAGTTCTGTTTCAAATGGTTCTGCGTCATTATTTTTTAAGGTAAGCATTATTTCTGTTTCTTGTCCTGTAAAGAAAATATCTGGTATTGTGCCACTCATTTCAAGGTCTTTGTCTATTTGCATTTTGATTGTTATTGGGCCTTCCTCAGTAATTTGTATTGTTTGTTGTACTGCTTGGTAATCATTTGCCAATACAGATAGTTTATATTCTCCTAATTTTAAGTTCAATTCTTGGTTATTTCTTGTTCTTTCAAGTTCTTCCCCATCCATTGAAGAAACTTTTATTGTTGAGTTTATTGATTCTCCTTCAGTATCCACAACATCAAATGAAATTGGTTTTACACTTCCAATAAAAAAATCATAAACAAAAAATAATACAAGTAATACAAGTAATCCTGCTAATATTTTTTTCCAATTATTTTTTAATATCCCTATTATTGGGCCTGCAGTTTCTTGTGCTTGTTCAATTGGAGATTTTTCATATAACCCTTCATCTGTTTCATTTCCAGGGGAATCATATTTATCGTACATTAGAATCACTATGTAATAGAAAATACATATATTAAATTGTTTCGGAAGATAGTGTTAGTTATGAGAATTGGGTTATTTTCTTCAAAAAAATCAGAAATTGAAATTATTCCTTTAATTTCTAAACTTTTGAGTTCACAAATAAGCGGAGTAAAAGTTATTGAAAACATTTCTGATAATAATATGGACTTGGTTAGGGAAGTTTCTTTTGCAAAAAATTTCGATTTAAAAGTCGTTATTCTTTTTTATTCTGAAGATGGTTCTGATGTTAAAGTTCTTATTGAGAAACTTGTTGAACTTGAATTAAATAAAAACCATTCAATGAAGTTTATTGAAAAAGGGGTAGATTTTGAAGAAAATGAAGAAGCAAATAAAATTGTTGACGAAATTTTGTTAAAATTGTTTGGTGAACGAAAAAAAGTTAAAGCCGACGAGAAGTATGAAAGTTATACTACTCTTTAATGTTTTTTTACAATTTTCTTTTTTGTTTTGGATTTAGTTTTCTTCTTTTTCTTTAAGGGTTCTTTTTTTTCAGTAGGATGTTTTTTCTTTCCTAAAATTTGTTCTTTTATTTTTTCATGTTTTTCTAAAACTTTTTTTGCGAGTTGTAAATTTCTATTTTCTTCTTCAAGTAAAGCAATTTTCTTTTCTTTATTAGTGCTTATTTCTTGAAAGTGTTTTAGTAATTGCGATTTTTCTTTTAAATCTAATTTTAATTCATTTATTCGAGCGTCGTATTTTTCTTCTAATTCATTTCTTATGCTTATTTTTTCTTCTTGTAGTCCAAGTAGCTCTTTTGAATAAGTGTTTCTTAATTGTAGTGTGTCCTGTTCAATTTCAATTAAAACTTTTTTCACGTAATCTCTTTCTTTTTTTAACATAGTAATTAATTCGAATGTTTTTCCTGTTAGTTGTGCGCCTAGTTCTTCTACATTTAGGATTCTTTCATGCGTTTCTGTTATTTGGTTTTGGAATTGTTCAAATGTTTCTTTTGTATTTTCAAAGTTTTTTTTCATTAATGCGGTTTTGGCTTCAAGTTTTCTTGATACTTCGTTTAATTCGTGTTCTATTTCGATTGAGGATTCTTTTTCAACTAGTCCTAAAAAAGAGTTCTTTCGTGTTTCATCATATTTTTTCTTTAAGTCAAATAATTCTTGGTCTCGTTTATCAAGTAAATCAAGAATATTTCTTTGGGTAGCACTTGTTTTCATTATTGGTGATTTTTTTCTTTCAAATATCCTAGCCCTTTCAACAAAATAACTTGTTTTTAGTAAAAGAGACAAGGTTTTTTGTTCAAGGTCTGAGTAAAGTTCAGGAACAGTTACATTATCAGCTAGTTCGCTTATTCCTTGTTGTTTTGATTTTTCAATTTTGCTTTCTTCCATTTGTCTGTTTCGATTCAAAATAGTTATTAATTTGTTAAATTCTTCAGTTAGTGTTTCAATATCTGGTTTTGATACTCCGCCTGATTTTTCTATTTCTTTTTTTATTTCGTTAATTAATAAAAGTAATTCTTCTAAATCAGGGATAATATTTGCTAAGTTGTAAACAAATGCTCTTCTTGAAAAGTGTCGCCATTGTCTTGAACTTGCTTTTTCACGCGTGTCTGCGATTAGTTCTTTTATTTTTGAACAAATGACTCTAATTTCTGGCATGAATAACTAAAGGCGTTCTGGTATATATTTGTTTTTTTAAGCATTTATTAAACATTTGTGTTGCTAATTTTTCCAATGAAAATTGATTTTACTGAAGGTAATATTGAAAAAAAATTACTTTCTTTTTCGATTCCAATTCTTCTTGGAGTAATGTTTCACACTGTTTACAATATAGTGGACACTATTTTTGTTGGAATGCTTGGACCAAATGAATTAGCAGCGGTTTCACTTACTTTTCCAGTTATTTTTATTTTTATTGCATTTGCATCAGGTCTTGAAGTTGGGGTAAATGTTTTAATTTCTCAGGCAATTGGTAAAAAAAATATTCCTGAAGCAAGCAACCTTGCAGAGCATGGTCTTGCAATTGGATTAGTTGTGGGCGTATTTCTTTCTTTGTTTTGTATTCTTTTTTCTCCTTTTATTTTTGAATTCATGGGGGCAGATAACATTGTTTTGCCTATGGCAATTACTTATTCGGTTCCAATTTTTATTGGATTAATTTTCATGTTTTTATGGTTTGTTTCTGATGCTATTCTTAGAGCACAAGGGGATAGTAAAACCCCTCTTAAAATCATGATTATTTCAGGAGTAATTAATTTAATTCTTGACCCTTTGCTTATTTTTGGTTTGTTTGGTTTTCCTGAATTTGGTTTAGTTGGAGCAGCGTATGCTACTGTATTTGCCAGGGTAATTGGTGCAATTTTAATGTTTATGATTATTTTGAAACCTAATGCAAAAATTCCTCTTGCAATTAAAAATTTCAAACCTCATCCAGAGTATTTAAAAAATATTTTTATGGTGGGGATGCCGGCTGCATTTTCTCAATTATTAACTTCGTTAGGATTAATTCTTTTAACTGGAATTGTTGGTTCTTTTGGTTCTTTAGCAATTGCTGCTTTTGGAATTGTGCAAAAATTGAACATGGTTGTAGTGATGCCTTTTATTGGAATAAGTTCTGCTTTAGCTACTTTTGTTGGACAAAACCTTGGTGCAAAAAAGCCTGAGAGAATAAAAAAAGCATTTAATTTTTCTTTAAAACTTGCTTTTGGTTTTGCAGTATTATTTGCTATTACTATTTTGTTTTATTCTGAATTATTCATTCGTGTGTTCACTTCAGATTTAGAAGTAATTAGAATAGGGTCAGAGTATCTTTCAATAGCGATTTTTGCGTATATTGGTTATAGTGTTACTTTCATTATTAGAGGCGTATTTCAAGGAGCTGGAAAAACAAACATTGCTTTGTTAACAAATCTTTTATCTTGGGTGGTAGTAGTGGTTTTTGCGTTTTATCTTTCTGGTTCAATGGGTCTTTTTGGAATATGGGTAGCCGTGGTTGCTGGCGCAATTGCAGAAGTTATTTTTAGTTCTTGGATTTATTTGTCTAAAAAATGGTTACCAATCCAAACAAGTTAAATATCCCCTAATACTTATTGATTTAATGCAAATTTCTAATAAAAAAGGAATTTCTTTTAAAGATAAAACCGAGTTATTTGTTGATGCTTCTGGTTTACGTAATACTATTGGCTTGATTACTCATGCCCATAGTGACCATGCAAAAACAAGTTCAACTAATACTTATTACATGACTCCTGAAACTGCAGCATTAATTGATTCAGATAATAAAAATTGCAAAATTAAAAAAACCCCATTTGAAAAAAAGTTTTCTTTAAATGAATTTGATTGTTCTTTTCATAACTCTGGGCATATTCTTGGGTCTGCTCAAGTAGCAATTTCTAATTCTAAAGAGGTTGTTTTAACTTCGGATTTTAAATTACAAAAAAGTATTCTTTTTGATTCTGCTGAAATTCTTCCTTCGGATATTTTAGTTATCGAATCTACTTTTGGAACTCCTAATTTTATTTTTCCTAAAAGAGAAATAATTTATGAGGAGATGATTAAGTGGATTAATTCCGCTCTTTCAAAGAATCATTTTGTTGTACTTGGAGGGTATTCTACCGGAAAAGCTCAGGAGTTAACAAAAATTGTTACAGAATTCATTAATGAAACTCCCTTGGTTCATCAAAAGAGTTTTATTCAAAATAATGTTTACAAAAAACAAGGCGTAAAATTAGGGGATTATTTGGAACTTAATCATAATTTAAATGAAGCAAATATTTTGATTATACCCCCTCATTTAATTAATGATGAATTGCTTCTTGCTTTGCAACATCAATTAAAAAGAAAAGTAGAGTGTGCAATTGCAACCGGTTGGAAAAGATATTCTAAATACAAGACTTTTCCTCTTTCGGATCATGCTGATTTTAATTCATTAATTGAGTATGTTAAACAAAGTAATCCAAAACTTGTTCTTACTACTCATGGTTTTGAAAAAGAGTTTGCGTCTTATGTGAATCGGCGTCTTAAAATTCCTGCTAAATCATTAAGTGATTCAAGACAAATGATTTTACAAGAATTTGGGCAAAATTAACTATTTTGTGTTATTTTAGAGTGATTTTTGCTTTTAGAAAGAGCCTTTTTAATTCTATTTTCATTAATATATTGTATAATAAGAAATGTTTTGTGAGGGATTTTAATGAATAGAACGCATACTTGTGGAGAACTTTGTTCTAAAGAAGTTGGAAAAAAAGTAGTGCTTAGTGGTTGGGTAGATACTCGAAGAGACCATGGTAATCTTACTTTTATTGATATTAGAGACAGGTATGGTTTAACTCAAATAGTTCTTAATCCTGAAGTAAACAAAGATTCACATGAACTTGGAAAATCATTAAGAAGAGAATTTGTTATCCAAGTTGAAGGAGTAGTAAACGCAAGGCCTAGTGGAACAATTAATAAAGATTGTAAAACTGGCGAAATAGAGATTGAAGTAAATAAACTTGAAGTGATTTCAAAAGCCGAGCCTTTACCTATTGAATTTTCTGATACTAGTAAGTCAAGTGAAGAATCCAGACTTATTTATCGTTATCTTGATTTGAGAAGTCAAACAATGCAAAAAAATATTATTGCAAGACACAGAATAACAAAAATCGCGAGAGATTTTTATGATGAAAATGGTTTTTTAGATATTGAAACTCCAATTCTTGCAAAGAGTACTCCTGAAGGTGCAAGAGATTATCTTGTTCCAAGTAGAGTTAATCCTGGAAGATTTTTTGCTTTACCTCAATCGCCACAAATTTTCAAACAACTTTTGATGTTATCTGGTTTTGATAGGTACATGCAAATTGCTCGTTGTTTTCGTGATGAAGATTTAAGAGCAGACCGACAACCAGAGTTTACTCAAATTGATGTTGAAATGAGTTATATTAATGAAAATGATATAATGGAGATTCATGAAAAACTTGTTCACAGGATTTTTAAAGAATTCATGAACATTGAGCTTAAACTTCCCTTTTCAAAATTCACTTATGATGAAGTAATTGAAAAGTATGGAATTGATAGACCAGACACTAGGTTTGATTTAGAATTAATAGACGTTACAAGTATTCTTGGCGATGCAGGATTCAATGCTTTTAAAAGTGTTGTTAGTGAAGCAGGAATAATAAAAGCAATTACTGTTAAAGGCAAAGCTGATTTTTCAAGAAAAGAATTAAGTGCTCTTGAAGATTTTGTAAAAATTTACAAAGCAAAAGGACTTGCTAGTTTTAAAGTAGTTGATGGAAAAGTAGAGGGTTCTCTTGCAAAATTCTTTAAAGAAAAAACATTAAAAGAATTAATTGAAAAAACAAATGCTAAGAACAATGATTTAATTCTTGTTGTTGCAGCTTCTCCAAAAATAGTTAATGATTCTCTTGGTTTTTTAAGAAATCATTTAGCTGAAAAATTAGGGTTGATTAAAGAAGGGCAATGGAATTTCTTGTGGGTAACTGATTTTCCTATGTTTGAATTAGATGAGGAAGAAGGAAAACTCAAAGCAATGCATCATCCATTTACTTCTCCTAAAAAAGAAGATTTTGATTTGCTTGAAAAAGAACCTCTTAAAGTTAGAAGTAATGCTTACGACCTGGTTCTTAATGGTCTTGAAATTGGAGGGGGAAGTATTAGAATTCACCAATCAGAAATCCAAAAAAAAGTATTTGCTGCACTCGGAATTAGCAAAGAGCAAATGCAAGAAAAATTCGGGTTCATGATTGATGCGTTTAAGTACGGTGCTCCACCTCATGGAGGAATTGCTTTTGGTCTTGATAGACTTGTAATGCTTCTTGTTGGTGCAAAAAGTATTAGGGAAGTAATTGCTTTTCCAAAAAATAAAGCAGCAATTTCTTTGATGGATGGTTCTCCAAGTAATGTTGATGAAAAACAACTAAAAGAATTGTACCTTAAACTCGATTTAAAGAAATGATTTTTATGCCAAAACCAAAAGTTAACAAAGAACTTTTATTAGAAGTTGCAAAGAACGCTAGGCTTAAATTAAGTGAAGAAGAAATTGAAAAGTTTCTTCCACAATTTAAAGAAGTTCTTGATTCGTTCTCGAAACTTGATGAAATTGATGTTTCAAAAGAAGAACCTTCTTTTCAACCAATTCTTGTAAAAAATGTTTTTCGTGAAGATGTTGTTAAAGAAAGTGTTTCTCAAGAAACAGCGTTAAAGAATACTTCTCATAAAAAAGATGGTTACTTTAAAGGTCCAAAGGTGGCTTGAAGTGGAAGCTAAAAGATTTGTAGAAGAAGTGAATAATGGAAACATTTCTATTTTAGAAAATACTTCAAAAATAATTGAGGAAATAGAAAAAAAGAATAAAGAATTTCATCATTTTAATTTTTTTGATAAAAAACTTGTTTTAGCTCAAGCAGAAAAACTTGAAAAAGAAAGTTCTAAGGAAAAAAAAGGAAAAAAAGGAAAACTTCTTGGAGTTCCAATAAGCGTTAAAGATTGCGTTTGTGTTAAGGGAATACATTCTCGTGCTGGTGCAAAAATTTTGGAAGGATATATTCCTTTTTTTGATGCTACTGTAATAAAAAAACTAAAATCGGAGGGGGCAATTATTCTTGGAAAAACTGCTCAGGATGAATTTGGTTTTGGAACATTTTCTGTTAATCATACTGCTGGAGAAATTCCTCTTCATCCTTTAGATAAACAAAGAAGTTGTGGTGGTTCAAGTGGTGGAGCTGCAGGTTTTGCTTCTCTGACAAAAAATACTCATATCGCGGTTGCTGAAAGCACAGGCGGGTCAATTGCTTGTCCTGCTTCTTTTTGTGGTTGTGCTTCAATTACTCCAACTTATGGTTTAGTTTCAAGGTATGGGTTAATGGATTATGCTAGTTCTCTTGATAAAATTGGGTCAATTGGAAAAACAATTTCCGATGTTAATTTAATACTTGAAGTTATGAGTGGTAAAGATGAGAAAGATAGCACTTCTCTTGACAAAATTGATTTTACAAATACTAATTCAGAAAAAATAAAAATCGGTTTACCAAAAGAACTTTTTGAAGTAATTGAAGATGAAGAAATTAAAAAAATTGTAAGAAAAAAAATTGAAAAAGCAGAATCTTTTGGAGCAGAAATAATTGAGGTTTCTCTTCCGCTTAATGTTAATTATGGTGTTTCTGTGTATTATTTAATTGCAATGGCGGAAGCATCAACTAATCTTGCAAAGTTTGTTGGTATGCGTTATGGTTATTCTGAAAAACTTGAAGGGCATTTTGATGATTATTTTACTTCGATTAGGTCAAATGCGTTTGGTGAAGAAGCAAAGAGAAGAATAATGATTGGTACTTTTGCAAGAATGTCTGGTTTTAGAGACGCGTATTATTTAAGAGCAATGAAAGCAAGAAAAAAGTTAATTAATGAATATAAAAAAGTTT
>CAZHFT010000023.1:0-8245 GCA_964531875.1 uncultured archaeon
GACTAGTTCTTGGTTTGTAAGCACTAGCTCTAAGAACACGAACACCCATTTTTTTTAGTTGTCCAGCAATTTCAAATAATTGTTCTTCTGATTCAACAGCACAAGGGCCTGCAATCATCACAATTTCTTTTCCGCCAAACTTTACTCCTTTAACATCAATAATTGAATTTTCAGGATGTATCTCTCTCGAAACTCGCCTATAAGGTTTCTGAATTGGCATTACTTTTTCAACAAAATCAAGCCCTTCTAAAACTTCTTTTTCAATTTTTGATTCATCTCCAATTAAACCAACAATTGTTTTTTCGGTTCCTTTAGAAATATGAGTTTTCAAACCTACTTTTTCAACAAGGTCTTGTAAATGATCAAGATCTTTTTGAGAAACATCCCCTTTCATTACCACAATCATTTCAATTCACCTAATCCTTTTTCAATTCTTTTAACAATTGCATTTGCATCCATCTCGTACTTTTTAATTAAATCAAAAGCATCTCCTGATTCAGCAAACCTATTGTTTAAACCAACTCTGAAAAGTTTTGGGTTAATTCTTTTTTCAGCAATTATTTCAGCAACACTTGCTCCAAGAGCTTCTACAATTCCATCTTCAACAGAAACAACAACTTCATTTTCACAAGCTTTTACAACTGCTTTTTCATCAATTGGTTTTAATGAATACGTATTCAAAACACTAGTGCTGATGCCTTTTTCTTTAAGCATGTCAGCTGCTTTGAGTGCTTCTGGCACCATAGCGCCGATTGCAATAATTGAAGCATCACTTCCTTCTTTTAAAAGACTTGATGAACCAAGTTTTAAGTCAGGAACTTCATCCTGCAAAACAATTGTTTTTTCTCTTGCAGTTCGCATGTAAAAAGGTCCTTTGTTTTCATACATTATTCTTGTACAAGCAATTGTTTCTTGAACATCAGCCGGAAGCAGTACATGCATATTAGGAAGATTTCTCATTAATGCTAAATCAGTAATTCCTTGTCCAGTTGGACCATCTTTACCAGTCATTAATCCTCCGTGACTTCCAGTAATTTTTACGTTCGTGTTTGAATAAGCAACACTAACTCTTATTTGGTCGTATCCTCTTGTTGGCAAGAAGCACGCGAATGAACTAATAAAAGGAGTTTTTCCTGCTGTTGCTAAACCAGCGGCCATTGAAACCATGTCCTGTTCAGCAA
Source organism: uncultured archaeon (assembly GCA_964531875.1). Classification (GTDB taxonomy): domain Archaea; phylum Iainarchaeota; class Iainarchaeia; order Iainarchaeales; family Iainarchaeaceae; genus UBA493. Next base: position 1,182 of record CAZHFT010000023.1, read on the forward strand.
TTCCAGCGTACTTGAATCTATCTGGAAAAACTTTTGCAAAATCATAAGCTTTACTGCTTTTTGCAAGGTCTGCATCCATTACAACAATGTCCTCATGTTTTTCTCCAAGTTCAACTAGTGCTTGTCCATAAGTATCTCTTGTTGCTGCTTTGTCGCCTTTTTTGTAATCCATTTATTCCAACTCCTTCATTGCTTCTTCGTACTGTTCCTTGCTCAATGGTTTTCCATGCATTCCAGGATCGTCCTCAACACTTTTCACACCTTTTCCTTTAATCGTGTTTGCAATAATGCAAGTCGGCTTTGCATCAGCTCTTGCTTCTTTTAATGCTTTCAAAATTTCTTCCATGTTGTGTCCATCAATTGTAATTACTTTCCAACCAAATGCTTCCATTTTTTTGTCTAATGGGTCAATGATTTTTTCATCTTTTAACCAACCATCATTTTGTAATCGATTCTTGTCTACGATTACAGTTACGTTGTTTAGTTTAAAATTTGGAGTAGCCATTAATGATTCCCAACATTGTCCTTCGTGTAATTCTCCATCTCCAAACATTACATAAGTATGATAATCTTTTTTGTCAAGTTGTCCTGCCCATGCAATTCCATTTCCAACACTTAAACCTTGCCCTAAAGAACCTGTTGCGATTTCGATTCCCGGAATGTTTTTGCTTGGGTGCCCTTGGAGAAGATGATTAATTTCTCTTAAGTGTTTTAGTTCTTCTTTTGGAAAATATCCTGCTTCCGCGAGACACGCGTAAATTGCTGGTGCTCCATGTCCTTTACTAAGAATAAATCTATCTCTATTTGGGTCAGCAGGGTTTTTTGATGAGTGTTTCATTTCACTAAAATATAATGCAACCATTAAGTCGATACAACTCATGCTTGTTGTTGGATGACCAGACTGACTAATATTAGTCATTTCGATTATTTGTTTTCGCATTTTTTTTGCAATTTCTTTTAAGTTTTCTATTTCACTCATTTTTACTCAAACCTCGCTTTTTCTGGATAAGACCCTAAAATTTTTAGCATAGACGTGTTTTTCTTCATTTCCCCAAGTGCTTTCTCTATTTTTTCATCTTCAATATACCCTTGGAAATCAACAAAAAATACATACTCCCAATTTCTCATTCTTGTTGGTCTTGATTCTATTTTTGTCATATTAATTTTATTAGTTTTAAGTGGTTCTAAAGCAGTAAACAATGAACCTGGTTCATGTTTTGCTGAAAACACAATACTTGTTTTTGAGTGTTCAGATTTTTTTGTTTTATTTTTTCCAATTACTAAAAACCTAGTAAAATTTTGAGATTTGTCTTGAATGTTTTCTGCTATTACTTGTAAATCAAATTTTTTTGCAGCAAGTTCTGAACCAATACCCGCACTATTTATGTATAAGCCTGCTGATTCTGCTCCTTTTGCAGTTGAACTAACTTCGAGTATTTCTGTATTAGGCAAATTTTTACTAATCCATTCTCTACATTGAGCTAAAGCCATTGGATGAGTATAAATTTTTTTGATATCTCTTAATCTGTGTTTTGATAATAAATTGTGTTTTATTTTGAGACTTATTTCTGCTACTATATTTAATTCAGATACTAAAAATCGGTCATAAGTTCTGCTTACACTTCCTTCAAGAGAATTTTCTATTGGAACAACTCCATAATTCGCGTCTCCTTTTTCAACGCTTGAAAATACTTCTTTTATTGAGTCTTTTGCTTCAAATTCGGTTTGTGTTCCAAATTGTTTCATTGCAGCAGTATGAGTAAAAGTTGTCTCTGGCCCTAAATAAGCTACTTTTACTGGATTTTGTGCTTTTCTGGATACTGAAAAGATTTCTCTAAAAATTGAGTCTACTCCTTCTTTTGGAAAGCTTCCTTTTTTTGCTAAATTTTCAATTATTTGTTCTTCTCTAACTGGGTCATAAACTTCTTTGTGTAATACTTTTTTTTCTTTTCCAATTTCTTCTGCTAACTCTAGTCTTTCTCCTAGCAATTCCACAATTTTTTCGTCCAAATCATCAATTTTTTTTCTCTTTTTTTCTAAACTCACAATCATCAACCTCAAATCAGTATTCTTAAATATAACTCAAATTTTAATAAAAAAAACTTTATTTTTTGATTGCCCCCCTTTCTTTGCAAAGGTCAAGAGGACTCTTATTTAAAGAACCAGAAATAAAAATAAAAAGCAATTGCAGACTTAACCCTAGCCAAAACATTCGATTCTTGGTTTAATGAAGAGTAAATCATAGATATATCTTATCCCTAAACTAATATAAATGTGTTTTGTGTACCTGTTCTTATGACTGAGAATTACTTTGCCATGCATTGGATAAAAGTTATAATCAATGCTTTGACAAATCCTATTATTTTTATTCTGTCAACTGCATTCTTTGTTTTTTACACTTTGCCAAATAATTTAATTGAATTAAGTAATTCTTTGAATTGGTTTTTGTTGATTGGTTTTCCAATAACAATTGTTTATATCATTACAACCAGAATTTATCTTTGGAAATGTGAAGAACTAAAACAAAAAAAGCTTCCGAAAGATTATAAATTCCAGCAAAATATTTTTGTCAAACTTACACCTAATGAAATTCCAAAATGGCTTTCAACACTAAATAAAATAAGTACAATCACTGGAATAATAGCCATTTTTTTTATACTAATAATTGATACACTTTCAATAGCAACTCTTGTCATAAATCTACTCAATATACTTGGAAGTTGAAAAAAAAAAGTTTTTTTTAGCAAAAACAAAAAGCACAGGTAGGAAGGTACAGTTACAATAATTGTTTTTATAAAAAGAATTTACTTTAAATAATACATGGGTTTAATTGGAAAAATATTCTGGATAATATTTGATATAATCGCTTTTATAATTTTAATCCCAGTGGTTATTGTGAAGTTCGTATGGAACTGGTTAAAGTGGAAAAAAACTAAGCCAAAAGAATTTGAAGCAGAGTTTGAAGTAAAAGAATAAATCACTTCCACCCATCACTCCACTTTTTTCTCTTTCTTCTATTTGATTGAAAACCATCATCGCCAGTATCATCGTTGTTTCGATTCATTAAAAACCCCCTCAATTAATTTTTTTACTATACTAATTAGGAACGATAGCATTATACCCCCATAAAAAAATTCTAAAAACATTTTTTTAATTTAAAAAACTTGTAATGATAATTCTTGGAGTTTAAAACAACAATGTCACCTAATTAATGTGTAATAAAAGAAAAGTTAACTTAAATTTTTTAGCAAACATTTTAGAAAAAACTATTTTATTCGCTAAACTAAATTATTAATTTGAAATAAAAATTATTTACCATAGTGCTTTAGAGAAGGAGGAATCATAATGGAAAACAGCAGACATACAAGAGTTAAAGAATACACGACAATTCAAGAAGATTTATTAGAAAATCAACGAAAAGTTGATGCAATAAAAAAACGAAATCAAAATTGTTCAAGATAAAAAAAAAGCCTCGCAAAAGGCTTCTATTTTTTTTTATCCGCAATGCATATGAATTTTAATAACAGCATCTAATTCTTTTTTATTATCTAACCCTTTTTTTGCAAGGTCTTTATCATCATGTTTCTTAAGTTGATTTATTGTTCCGCTAATAGTTGTTTCGGGAAAAACATTACCTTCTTCATATAATACTCTGTCTTTTTCCAGTTCATCCGCTGATTCAAAACAAGACGCAGGCAAACAATCAAGTTCATCTTTACGAGATTTATTTTCTTCTTTAAAAATATTAACCTGAACATAATTCTTCTCAGCTAATTCCAAAGACTCCTCAGACTTAAGACCGCTTTCTACTGCAAGAGCCATTCCCGCAAGTAAAAGATACGGATTTGCAGAAGCATCAGGAGAACGAAGTTCAATTGTAGCCCGATTTTCATGCAATACCTCATCCTTTCCAGCATTTAAATTAACCTTAGAAGACATGTCTTTTGCAAGCCCCCAATTCAAAGGAACTCTAATAAGAACAGAACGATTACGATCACCCCAACAAATGTTAGTAGGCGCTTCCTGATTAGGTACAAGTCTCAAGTAAGAAACAGGCACAGCATTTCCAAATGCAGTGAGACTAGAAGCATGTTTAATAAGTCCACCAATTGCTTTTTTACCAATCTCTTCAAGACCATTATCTCCCTGAAGCACATTATTATTGTTCTCATCAAACAATGCCATGTGAACATGCATTCCGCTTCCCGCATGACCAACCTCAAGTTTTGGAGTAAAAGTAATATTAACGCCGTGTTTTTCGCCTACTTTTCTGACAACCCATTTTGCAATTGTTGTATGATAAGCCATATCCTCAATTGATTCAAGTAAAAATTCAATCTCATGCTGTTCCATTCTTTTGTTTCCATTCTCAGAAATGTCGCCAACTTCAGCATGCGCATACTTTATTTTTGCACCAATAGAAGAAAGAATAGAAATAATTTCATTCCTCATTTCTTCATATTTAACAAAAGGAGCAGATTCATGGTAATTTTTTTGAGAACTACCAGGATAAAGTTCATTGTCTTCCTCATTAAAAATAACATAATACTCTAACTCAGTCAAAGCTTTCATAGAAAGACCAGTATTCTTTTTCAGTTTTTCATGCGCTTTTTTTACAATATTTTCAGGAGCTATCTCCAAAGGATTACCTTCTTTATTGAAAAAAGAACACATCAAATGCAAAGTAGGAATAGAATTAAAAGGATCAAGAAAAATCGTGCTGAACTTAGGTATAACATAAAGGTCACTTGATTCCGTGTCAATATAAGGAAACAAACTTGAACCATCAACTCTTTCCCCTCGTTCAAGAAGTTCATTCAAATGTTGTTCGCCGTTAATAACAAAACTCAGAGTCTTCATTCTGCCGTCACCAGCAACATAATTAAAGTTTATTATTTTTACATTATTTTCTTTCACAAACCTGACTATATCTTTTTTTGTGAAATCTTTTGCTTTTTTACCCAAACAAACTTCAACAGGATTCGGGTTTAAAAAATTGTCTTCCATCTATTGTTTTTTCTTATAAAGAATATAAAGTTTACTTGATTTTCGCTAAACAAATAACCATAATAAACAAAAGTTCTGAACAAATGTTTAAAAAAAACAAGTAAAAATCAAAAAATTCAAACAACTGTTTAGCTAAAACGTTATTTGGGGAGCGATAGGATTAATCCCTTTTTCGAAGTAGGTTTCTTCAAGGAGGTCTGCTACTTCTTTTTTGAAAATTTTGAAATGCTTTCATTTAAAACAAATTCCCCCATTACTAATATTAATCAAGGTGAAAAAAATGGGAAATTACTATTTTGATATTGAAACAACTGGTTTAGATGCGAGAAAAGACAAGATTATTACTATCCAATACCAAGAACTTAATAGACAAACTGGAGAAGCTATTGGCCAACTCGTGATTCTTAAGGAATGGGAATCAAGCGAAAGAGAAATAATTGAAAAGTTTGTTAAGGAAACAAAAATTGATTCAAATTATGCATTTGATTTTGTTCCAACAGGATACAACTTAACATTCGAACATAATTTCCTCAAGGAGAGGACAGCAAAGCATAGCATTAATCCACTTGACATTTTAAGTAAACCATTCATTGATTTGAGAGCAATTGGAATCTTAATGAACAATGGAGAATTTAAGGGCTCAGGTTTGGATAAGATTACTGGAAAAGAAACTGATGGAAGACTTATTCCTGAATGGTATCGAACCAAACAGTATACAAGAATTATTCATTACATTGAAAACGAAACAAAATCATTCATTGAATTTAATGCTTGGCTTTACAAAGAAATGCCTGCTTGTTTAAAAAAATTTAAAGAAGAAAAAAATATTTAAAAAATTAATTATCTTCAAATAAAAAAAATTATTCAGTTATTTCTTCAACACAGATGTGACCACAACGAATTGCTTTTATTGTTCGATAAGACACATATAACATAATTATACTTAACAATATCATAAAAAACCATGAAAGTTGATTAAAAAAATCGAACCTGTTTCATGATACATTAACATTGTTGCTATGCTAATTGCTACAACTGGAAAAGTATACGCCCACCAAGAAATATAAAATTTTATTTTTAAAAATGATTTTACTTGGGCAAAAATAAGTATTACTAAAAAGATTGCAAAATTGAAAAACATTTTCGCAAAAATATCTATTTCTCCAACAAGTTTTACATAAGCAATAAATGCTATTGCAGGCGGGGCAAATAAAATAAATAATGTAGGAAGGAGTTTTTCTTGAATTGGATGATGAAAAATCATTCTATTGAAAACTATTATAAATAAAGTAAGCCACATGAAAAAACCAATGCTGAAAAAAAACCAAGAAAGTTCAATAAAGCCATGCGCAACTCCTGCAATTGGAACAATTAAATTTCCAACAATAGGAATAAACCAAGCTGGATTGAGGTGTTTAAATTGAAATTTAGAATGCTTAATCCATGAAGACGCAACTACTATTGAAAAAGTTAATTGAGAAATTATTCCTAAAATCCATAATACTTTTGAAATACTCATATCTAAAGGAAGAAATATTATACTCAAAATAAGCAATACTTTTGCAATTATTGGAAAAAAATTCATTTTTACAGGATGATTGAATTCCTCTTTGGTTTCTTTTGGAAACTTTATTATTTTGAAAACATAAATTATTGTAAAAACAATCCCTAAAATTATTGAAATCCCTAAAAACAAAGGAAAAATCGAAAAAGGAAGGTTTAGTATTTGCTCTGCTTTTTGCAATGCTAACGAAAAACCAGTTAACCCAAGGATTATTGCTAAAAAAGTTATTGGAAAATTTTTCAATCGATTCATTTGTTTCATAAACTATTCCTTCCACATTTTATTTTTTTTATTTTTCACACTAAACAATATAGTTTATTTTTTTTATTGTAATTATTTTAGTAGAAATATTTAATTTTTTACAAGAGTTCTAAAGTTACTTTTACTTTCCTTGTCATTCCTATTTCAGGAACTATTCCTGCAAGCATATCCCCAAATTTATTTTCTTTATCTCTAAAACCAATATGGGCATATTTTTTATTTCCAAATTCTT
>CAZHFT010000024.1:0-8107 GCA_964531875.1 uncultured archaeon
AGAATCTCATAAAAAATGGCTGGTGCATAACACTTTTAAAACCTGTTTAAATAAGGGACAATTATTTAAAAAACCAGTTAAAGTATTTATTTTTAGATTATGTTTATTTTTTTCATTTTTCATAAATAGTTTTAAGGTTAAATAAAAAAATAAAAAAATAGTTGGGACTCCTTTTGATAGGAGTCAAATAAAAAATTTACAAACTAAAAAATAATTATCAGATTATCTAATAATTGTTTCTTGCTGGTTTGTGTTTTTGGTAACAGTCTCTACAGTAAACAGGTCTGCCTTCTGCAGGTTTGAAAGGTACTTCAGTTTCCTTACCGCAATCTGAGCAAGTTACTTTGTGCATCTCTCGTTGACCACCAAATCTATCGTCGTTAAAACCCATGGATTTCTCTCCTACTAATTATATCCTGCATTATTATACGCAGGCTTGATTTTATAATTTGCTTAGAAGCAACTTATAAAGGTATGCAATTGCAAAATTTAGTATATTTTTAAGCTTTTTTTTATAATTAGTTTTTTGTTAATTCCATTGACTGATATAAAATTTTGTTAATTTTTGATTTTTTTCAATTGATTTTCGAGCCATTTTATATACTAATGCCTAATTTTGCTTTCCTAAGGGGCTTTTTAACGTTTGCCTTTTGCAATTAGTATAGAAGGTGAGTTTTTTTGAATATAGGAGTTCCAGTAGAAAGAAAGGAAAAAGAATTTAGAGTTTCTTTGCTTCCGAAGGCAGTGAAAGAATTGGTTGACGCAGGTCATAATGTTTTTGTTGAAAGTAATGCCGGATTAAAAGCAGGTTTTTCTAATGAAGAATATGAAATTGCAGGAGCAATAATAACTGATTCTGTTTGGGATTACGAAATGGTTGTTAAGGTTAAGTCTCAAGCAAAAGATCCATGCAATGAAAACCAAATTTTAATGGCGTATCTTCATGTGGAAAAAGGCCAGAGTCCTAAGCTTTTGGAAAAATTGCTTAAAAATAAAGTTCAAAGTTATGCTTTTGAAGAAATAAGAGATAAAAATGGAGCTAGGCTTGTGAATCTTGGTTATCAAGCTGGAGTTGTTGGCACTTATGAAGGGCTAAGAGTATTTGGTAAACAACTTGAATCAGGTAATGATCCATTCAAGTCACTTTTACCAATAACGGAAATAGGAAAAAAAATTGCTTATGAGCATTTATCAAAACTGAATTTGAAAAAAAAATTAAATATTGCTATTATGGGTGACGGTAATGTTACCAGAGGAGCAAAAAAAGTTTTAAGCGAATTAGGAATAAAACCTCAAACACTTGGAAGACAAAAAACTTGTTTGATAGAGAATTACTTACCTCAAGTAGATATTTTGATTAATGCGGTTAATTGGAATCCTGAAGAGCCACATATTGTTACTAAAGAAATGTTAGGTTTAATGAAAAAAACAGCGTTGATTGTGGATATTTCTTGTGACGAAAATGGCGCAGTACAAACTTGCACTCCAACAACTTGGGATAATCCAACTTACAAAGTTAATGGAATAACTCATTTTTGTATTGACAATTTGCCGACTGCAATTCCTAGAGGGTCCTCTAAACATTTGAGTTCAATGATTTTGCCATTTGTTCTTACTGTTGCAAATGACGTTGAACTAAAAACAGGGCTCATGACAAAGAACGGCGAGTTCGAATTCAAAAACAAAAGTAAAATCCTTGCCAATGTCTTGGCTTAAAAGTAAGCTTTTGATTAGTCCCACTTTTGTTTTACTATTTCTTTTATCACTTGTTTTGCAAGATTAAATCTTCTTGCTCTTGGAAACCCAGGGAAAGAATTGACTTCTATAACAGTTACCTTGTTTTTTCCATTGCTTGGCATTATATCAACTCCAGCAAAATTCAAATCCATTGCTTTTACTGCTCGTAAAGCATTTTTTGTAGCTTCGCTTAAAATTTTTGGCGGAATACTTGAAGCAAACGGTGAACCTTCTCCCTTTGCCCCTTGTGAAATATTTGTTGTAAGATTTTTAGTTTCATTACTTCTAGGGTAAAGATACAATACTTTTCCAAAGCCAACATAAATTCGCAAATCAAACATTTTTCCCTTAACCAAAAAAGGATTAATTGCATCTTCGATTATTATATCTTGTTTCAATAATTCTTTGAGAAATTTCTTGTTAGAAGTCACATCTCTAAATGACCACCCATAATCAGATTTTTTACTCATTATTTTACCATTTCTGAATTTGAAGTTTGAAAACCACTGGTTTTTTTCAAGATAAGTAATACCTTTTCCCATAGAGCCATATCTTACTTTTATGAACAATTTTTTACCACTATCAACAATAGCAATTATTTTTTTGTAATCTCTTGTTGAATGGCGTTTTGAAACAGGAACACCAGCTTTTGCTAAATTGTGTTTAGTTATTTCTTTGTCTCTCTCGAAAAAGATTTTATCAGGCGGATTAATATAACTAATTTTTTTGTCTTTATAAAAAACATTTATTTTCTTCTCTACTTCTTTCCAAAATTTTTTGAATTTAAAAAAATAAGTTCTGTTGCCATACACTTCTTTGCTTTTTTTTATTTCAATGTTGTTTTCCCAGTATTCAAAAGGAAAAAAAAAGAACACGATTAACTTATTTGTTTTTATTTGAGGCAAATTTCCATTCAATACAGAATCATAATTTGTGCTTTTGAAATAAAAATTAGGTTTTTTGAAACGCTTTTTTTCTCTTAAAAATTTTTTGAATGAATCAAAATCCTTGACATCGCCGATTGCTAAAATTGTTTTCATAAAGTTCACCATTTTTGAAAATATGTTCTATAGTTAAATTCAGAATAAAAAGTAATAAAAATTAAGGGGTGTTTGATTTAATCCATTGCTAAATAATCTTTTTAATTTTTTCTGCAGCTTCAATTGTTTGTTCTATTGAAGGAACTAATGCAAATCTAACGTAATTTTTTCCAGGATTTACTCCATTTGTTTCTGTTGAAATCCATTCTCCAGGAGTTGTAACAATTGCTGTTTGTGGTTCTAAGAGTTTTTTTGCAAATTCAATAGAATCCATTCCTTTAGGAGTTTTTTGCCAAATGTAAATGGTTGCTTCAGGAGAACAATTCTCCAAACCAATTGAAGTTAATGCATCAATTAATAAGTCTCTTTTTTCAAGGTATTCTTTTCTCATTTTTTCTACGTGAGTTTCATCATTATAAGCTTCAATTGCAGCATCTTGAATAAACGAAGGCGTTCCAGAATCTATATTTGTTTTTAGTTTTTTGAAAATCGAAATAATATTTTCGTCTCCCGCAAGCCAACCTATTCTCCAACCAGTCATAGCACTTCGTTTAGAAAGAGAATTAACCGAAACAACCCCTTCCTTTGTGAGTTCTAAAATAGACATTGGTTTTTCTTCAAAGTAAAGTTCAGTATAAGCTTCATCAGATGCAATAATAATATTATTATCCTGTCCAAAATCAATTAATTCTTTGTAAAATTTTTTAGTTGGGTTTTTTCCACTTGGAGAATTTGGGTAATTTGACCAAATGATTTTAGATTTTTTAACTATTTCCGAAGGAATTTCTTCTAAGTTTGGAAAAAAATTATTTTCTTCTAACAAGTTTAAGTAATGCACTTTCCCCTCTGCAAATTCTGTTCCTCTTGCGTATGGAGGGGACCCTGGATTAGGAATTAAAACATAGTCTCCTGGATTTACAACTGCTTCTGGAAAATTAAAAACAGCTTCTTTAGAACCAATGTTTGAAGCAACTTCTGTTTCTGGGTTGAGCGTAATTCCGAATCTTTTTTTGTTCCACTCGCAAATTTTTTCTCTGTATTCTTGGCTTCCAATATAACTAGGGTAACCACTTGCTTTTCTCTGGTCAATAGCAATTTTTGCTCTATTTCGTATTAATTCAGGAGTAGGAGTAGTTGGGTCGCCAACACCAAAATCAATCGGAGAAACGCCTTCATTTTTTAATTTAGTAATTAACTTATCGACTTCAGCAAATGCATACCCTCCAAGAGATTTAATTCTATTACTTGGCTCTATCATTTTTCTTCAACTCCATTTTTCTTTAATATTTCAGGAACATTAACTCCTTCAATTAAATCTTCAAATCCTTGTCTTTTTCTAATTAAATCTGTTTTTCCATTATTCACAATTACTTCAGCGCACTTTGGACGAGTGTTGTATTGTGAACTCATTGAAAAGCCATATGCTCCAACATTAAGTAAAGTAAGAACATCATTCACTTTTATTTTTTCTGAAAGCAAAATATCTTTTGAAAATTGATCAGAGTTTTCACAAACTTGTCCAACAACATTAACTTTATCCTCTTGTTTTGCATTCAAATCATTAGCATAAAGAATATGGTGATAAGCGTTGTAAATTGCAGGTCTCAATAAAGTATGCATTCCTGCATCTAATCCAATAAATTTTTTATATCCATTTTTTATTGAAACTACTTTAGTAACAAGAATTCCTGCATCACAAACCAAGTATCTTCCAGGTTCATGAATCAAAAATGGTTCGCCCATATCATATTCTTCAAGTTTTTTCTTAAAAACTTTTACTACATTTTCTGCAACAGTTTCAATGTCTAATTCATTTTCTTCAGGAGTATAAGGTACTCCGAGAGAACCACCAATGTCAATGAAGTCAAAGGTTATTCCAAGTTCTTTTGAAATTGGTCCGGCAATATCAAGTAATTTTTCAACAATCTCTTCGAAATATTTAGGGTCAAGAATATTAGAACCAGTCATCATGTGAATTCCGAATTTTTTTACTCCTAGTTCTTTTGCTTTTTCATAAGCTTTTTTTACATCTCTTTCAATTACTCCAAATTTTGCGTTTTCTCCTGCAAAAATCAACCCTTCTTTTCCACTTCCGCCAATTCCTGGATTAATTCTAAAGCATAAAAATTCAGGAACCTTCATTTTTGAAAGTCTTTCAAGTTGACTAACATCTTCAAGATTAAGTCGTGCATTAGTATCTACTGCAAATTGAAGTTCTTCATTTGAATTATAAACTCCGGAATAAAGAAGTTCTTCTTCGGGAACATTTGCTATTCTCGCGATTTTTATTTCATTCACATTTGAACAATCAGCACCGCAACCTTCACTTCTGAGAATATTAACTATTGCAGGATTATTGTTTGCTTTAACCGCATAATATAATTTGAATTTAGGGTAATGTTTTCTATAAGCTGAAATAAGACGATTATAGTTTTCACGAATTCGATTTTCACTATACACGTATAAGGGTGTTCCAAATTTTTCTGCAAGTTCAGGAACATTGCAGCCGTCAAAATAAAGAATTCCATTTTTGTTTTCAAGTTGTTTTACCGATTTCCATACGCTCATATTAAATTCTCCTAGTTAGGGTTTTTTATTTTAATATTTGTTTTGAAACTAAAAGTTCAGCATTAAGGATTCCGCCACCAGCAGCACCTCTTATTGTGTTGTGTGACAATCCAACAAACCTATAATCAAACACGTTACATTCTCTAAGTCTTCCAACAGTTACAGCCATTCCCTTATCCACATCACGGTCAAGTCTTGTTTGTGGTCGATTATCTTCTTCTCTATAAATAATTGGGTTTTCTGGAGCAAAAGGTAAATTGTTTTCCTGAGGATAACTTTTGAATGTTCTCCAAGTTTCAAGTATTTCTTCTTTTGAAGGTTTTTTCTTGAATTTAACTGACACACAAGCCATATGGCCATCTATTACAGGAACTCTATTACAGTGTGCAGAAATATCAATATATTCAGCAGGTTTTATTTCATTTCCTTCAATTTTTCCAAAGATTTTAAGTGGTTCTCGTTCAGATTTTTCTTCTTCTCCGCCAATGAATGGAACAACATTATCAATTATATCAAAAGAAGAAACTCCTGGGTGACCTGCACCTGAAACTGCTTGCATAGTAGTAATAATTACTTTTTCCACTCCAAATTTTTTGTGTAATGCAAAAAGAGGAGTCATGTAAGATTGTAATGAACAATTTGGTTTAACTGCAATGAATCCTTTTTCCCAACCTCTATTTTTTTGTTGAATTTGGATTATGTCAGTATGTTCTGGATTTATTTCAGGAATAATCATTGGAACATCTTTTGTGTGTCTGTGAGTTGAAGCATTAGAAACAACAGGGATTCCTGCTTCAGCATATTTTTCTTCAAATTCTTTTGCAATTCCTGAATCAAGAGCAGAAAAAACAAAAGAACAATTTTTTTTACAATCTTCAATATCAGTAATTTTTTTTACAATTATTTCTCTTTGTGCTTTAGGAATATCGCTCTGCATGTGCCATCTTCCTTTCACTGCTTCATAATATGTTTTTCCAGCAGACCTTTCTGAAGCCGCAAACCAAGTTACATTAAACCAAGGGTGATTTTCAAGTAAACGTAAGTATTGCTGTCCAACCATTCCTGTTCCGCCAAGAATTCCAACATTCAATTTTTTCATTCACAACCCCCTCTAATTTTTTTTTAATTACAATAGCTTCATTTCTCTAAGAACTTCTTCAAGTTGTTTTTTGTTTTCAGGAAGCATTTCACACAATGGAAGCCTGCATCCTCCTGCACTCATTCCACAAAGATTCATTGCTTCTTTGATTGGCATTGGATTTGTTTCAATAAAAGCGCCTTTAAAAATTGGCAATAATTCATAATGTAATTTTCTTGCTTTTACAAAGTCTCCTTCAGTAGCAGCATTAACCATATCAACAACTTTTTTTGGAACAAGATTACTAACAACAGAAACAACTCCTTTTCCTCCAAGTGCCATTGAAGGAAGAGTTAATCCATCATCTCCACTCATAACACTAAAACAATCATTTTTTGAGCAAATAGAATTTATTACTCCCATCATTTGATTTATGTTTCCAGAAGCTTCTTTTACTCCGATTATGTTTGGTAAATCAACAATTCTTTTGAGGGTAGGAGTTTCAATGTTTTTTCCTGTTCTTCCCTGAATATTATAAACCACCATTGGAATATCAACGCTTTCAGTTACTGCTTTAAAATGCCTGTAAATTCCTTCTTGAGTTGGTTTGTTGTAATAAGGTGTAACAATTAGTGCAATTTCTGCTCCAAGTTCTTTTGCTTTTTTAGTGTTTTCAATTGTTTGTTTTGTTGAATTGCTTCCAGTTCCAACCATTATTGTTACTTTTCCTTTAGCAGTTTCAACAGCAAGTTTAATTATTTTTTCTTTTTCTTCTTGAGTTAGAGTTGGAGTTTCTACAGTAATGCCTAAAGGAAGTGTTCCATTAACTTCGCTTTCTAATTGAAATTCAATGTTTTTTTTAAAACCCTCAAAGTCAACTTCGTCTCCTTTAAACGGAGTAATTAATGCAGTATACACGCCTTTAAAATCCATTTTTTCTCCACCTCGAATTTTTTACTTTATTATTAATTTTTTTTTATTTTATTATTTCATTCATTAAATCTTCAATAGAATAAAATCCATTCTTGTTATTAATCCATTCAGAAGCAATAACTGCACCCAAAGCAAAGCCTTCTCTGCTTCTTGCAGTATGACCAATTTCAATAGTATCTGCTTTTGAATCAAACACGATTTTGTGTGTTCCAGGAACAGAACCAATTCTTAAACTCGCAAAATGAAGCTCATTACTTTCAATTTGTCTATCTATCTTGTCGTAATTAATTTTTGTTTTTCGTTCAATGTTATTCCTTAAAATTTCAGCAAGTGTTTTTGCAGTTCCCGAAGGACTATCTGCTTTTTTGTTATGGTGATACTCAATACCGCCAGCATCATAATCTGAAAATTTGTCAAATAATTTCGCAGAAAATTCAGTTACTTTAAACAAAATATTCATTCCAATTGAAAAATTTGAAGCATAAATTAAACCATTTTGATTCTTTTCAACAATTTCTTTTACTTTAGGTATTTCATCATACCACCCAGTAGTACCAACAACAATTTTTTTTCCGAGTTCTGAAAGAGATTCAATATTTTTAATTGCAACAGAAGGATGAGTAAAATCAATGCAAACATCTGCGTCTTTTACAGCTTCTTTTGAAATTTCTTTAAAATTTGCTTTTTCTTCTTTTGGGTCAATAATTGAAACAATTTCATGTTTTCTTTCAATAGCAATTTCTTCAATTAT
>CAZHFT010000025.1:0-8040 GCA_964531875.1 uncultured archaeon
ATCTTTTTGCCCACTCAAAAGTTCGCTCAGCAGATTCTTCTAAACGCTCAAGAGAAACTCCTGCTTTAGGCACATCATCAAGACACATTGCAACATCATTACCAAGCGAATTTTGAATTTCGATACTTTTTTCAGGAGAAAAAATCATTTTTTTACCAGTAAATGGATTTCTAAAAAGAACTCCTTCCTCAGTAAGTTTTAAACAAAAAGTATCACTAAGAACTTGAAAACCACCAGAATCAGTAAAAATTCCATTTTTCCAATTCATAAATTTGTGTAATCCTTTGTGTTTTTTTATTACATCTAACCCAGGTTTCATTGAAAGAATAAACGCATTACTAATTAGGCATTGTGTTCCAGTAGCTTCAACTTCTTCATTAGACAAAAGTTTTACAGTGCCTTTGGTTGCTACAGGCATGAAAAAAGGAGTATCTATTACTTTGTGAGCAGTAATCAATTTTCCGGTTCTTGCTTTACCGCAAACGCCTTGTATTTTGAATGATTTCATTAAATAAATATTCGTTTGCAAAGCTTGAAAAACAGTACTTTTAATCAATTAAATGACTTTATTAATTTTTTCACAAACTAATTAATCATGAATAACACAAACAACCCGCGAGTTAGAGAATTTCCAGCAGCAAAAGCACTACTTTACGCAGATGGACTCAAAAAAGGAGATTTTGAAAAAAAATTTGTAGCAGTAGTAAATGCTTACAATGATATCGTGCCAGGGCACATTCACCTAAAAGAACTTGGAGAAGAAGTAAAAAAATCAATTCAAAAAGAAGGCGGAGTTCCTTTCGAATTCAATACTATTGGAGTTTGTGATGGAATCGCAATGGGACACGAAGGAATGAAATTTTCACTACCTTCAAGAGACCTTATTGCAGACAGCATTGAAATAATGATTAAAGCACATGGAGTTTTTGACGGAATCGTTTTTATTGGCGCGTGCGATAAAAACTTGCCAGGAATGTTACTTGCCTGCGCGAGATTAAATTTACCTTCAATTTTTATAACCTCAGGACCAATGAAACCAGGCAAATATAAAGGAAAAAATGTAGGAGTTAAACTTGCATTTGAAGCAAAAGCTTTGAAAGACCAAAAAAGAATAAGCAATGAAGAATATGAAAACATTATTTGTTCAGCTTGTCCTGGAGCAGGAACTTGCGCGGGATTATACACAGCTAATTCAATGGCGTGTATTACTGAAGCACTTGGATTGAGTTTAAATGGATGCGCAACTGTTCATGCACTAGACAAAGAAAAAAAAGAATATGCTAAAAAAACAGGAAAAAAAATACTTGAATTAATTGAAAAAGGAATAAAAGCAAAAGACATTATGACAAAAACTGCTTTTGATAATGCATTTAGATTAGACATGGCAATAGGCGCAAGTACAAATACCATGCTTCATCTTCCAGACATTGCAAAAGAAGCAGGTTTTGAATTTGATTTAAAACAAATTAATGAAATAAGCAAAAATACACCTAACCTTACAAAACTTGACCCAAGCAGTAACTTTTTTATGATTGATTTACATGAGTCAGGTGGAATTCCAGCAGTATTAAAAGAATTACAAAAAGGAAACCTTTTGAAAGACACTCTCTGTGTTGACGGAATGCTTTTTGAAAGAATTGAAAATGCAAAAAATCTTAACACTGAAATAATAAAACCGATAACTTCCCCTTATTCAAAAGAAGGAGGAATAGCAATTTTGTTTGGAAACCTTGCAAAAGAAGGTTCAGTAATAAAAACCGCAGGATTACCAAAAGATTTTCCAAGTGTTTTTGAAGGAACTGCAAGAGTGTTTAATAGCGAAGAAGAAGTAACCGAATTTATTGAAAATGAAAAAGTACAAAAAGGAGACATACTTTTAATTAGGTTTGAAGGAAAAATTGGCGGACCGGGAATGAGGGAAATGCTTTATCCAACAGCATCAATTTCTGCATTAAAACTTGATAAAGATGTTGCATTAATTACCGACGGAAGATTTTCAGGAGCAACAAAAGGATTAAGCATTGGACATGTTGAACCTGAGAGCGCAGTAGGCGGATTAATTGGAAAAGTCAAAGACGGAGAAAAAATAAAAATTGACTTAGAAAACAAAACAATTGACTTACTAATTAGTAAAGAAGAAATACAAAAAAGACTTGAAGAACCAAAACCAGAATTAAAAAAACTTGATTCAAAAGTTCTTGAAAATTATAGAAGTTCAATTATTAAAAAATAATTGGTTGATTTCATGAAAAAGAAACCAGAGTTACTTGTTGGAGTTGGAAGCTTTTCTTGTGCAATAGCTGCAGTTAAAAATGGAACTGACGCAGTTTATTTTGGAATAAAAGGATACAACATGCGAGACCTTGGAACAAATTTTAAAACAAGCGAACTAAAAAAACTCATGCACTATTTAAACAAAAATAAAGTAAAAGGATTTCTTGCATTAAACACAATTATTTTTGAAAACGAATTACCTAAAATTGAAAAAATTTTAAATACTGCAAAAAAAGCAAAAATTGATGCATTAATTTGCTCAGACTTAGGCGTAATTTCAATTGCAAAAAAATTAAAAATCCCAATACATATTAGCACACAAGCAAGTGTTGGAAATTCAATTGCATTAGAACAATACAAAAAATTAGGCGCAAAAAGAATAGTACTAGCAAGAGAACTTTCTTTAGAGCAAATAAAAAAATTAACAACAAAAGCAAAAAAATTAAAATTAGAAATTGAAGTATTTGTTCACGGGGCAATGTGTATAGCAGTATCAGGAAGATGTTTTTTAAGCCATGAAGTATTTGGATTAAGTGCAAACAGAGGAAAATGTTTACAGGTTTGTAGAAGAAGTTACTTTGTTGATGGGCATGCGCCAGATTATGAAAAAAAAGAAATTAAATTACAAGGAGATACTATTCTCTCAGCAAAAGACATGAAAACAATTGAACACTTAGACAAAATTATTAGGTCAGGAGTTGTTTCATTAAAGATAGAAGGCAGAACAAAACCCAGTGATTATGTAGCAACTGTTTCTTCTTGTTATAGGGAAGCAATTGATTCGGTTTTTAATAAAACTTTTTCTAAAGAAAAAATTTCTAATTGGAACACTGAACTTTCAAAAGTTTACAATAGAGGATTTTCAACTGGTTTCTTTTTGAAAACTCCTTCAAGAAAAGATTTAGCAGAATCGCAAGGAAGCAAGCAAACTCAAAAGAAAAAAATGATTGGAACAGTTACCAAGTATTATGCAAAACCAATGGTTGCTGAAATAAAATTATTAGAACCAACTCAATTAGGAGACAAACTTATTTTTGAAGGAGTAACTACTTTTCTTCAACAAGAATTAACTTCTATTCAAATCAACCACACTTCGTTAAAAAAAGCAAAGAAAAAACAACACATTGGAGTAAAGGTTCTTGAACGAGTAAGAGAAAATGATAAAGTGTTTATTTTGATTTAAACTAATAAATACTTAATTTTCAAAATAAAAATATTTTACAAAGTTTTATATTTCACTACTAATTAATAGTACTATGTATAATGCAGCATATACCGGAGTTGTAAAAGTAAGTAGACTTCCAGCAGATTTTTTCGACCATCTTTTTCTAACTCAATCTCCTGAAGATGTTCAAAAGGTAGTTAATCAATACAATAGAAATTTTAAACTTCTTCTGGCAGATGAGAGTATTCCAAAACCAACACGAAAATTTATAGGGGACATAGTAGAACGTTCTGCTAAAGGAAAATTAAATGAAACTATGGCCCTAAAAGCAGTACCCCTTCTTTATAGCATGAGTACAAGAGCAGGAGGAAATTCGGTTATACGTTGGAGTGTTTTTTCTAGAGACAAAAAGACAAAAGGATTAGAAATGGTTTCTGATCCAAGAGGGCATGAAAGATATGCAGATTATTCTATTCATCCTAAATATTTGAGAATGGGCAGGGATATTTTTGATTTATTAAATACCTCAGGAAAAAATGTTTTAAGCGAAATGTCAAAGGGAATGCACGCAGGTGGAATTATTCCTTGGGCGAGAGTTGATTATCGTACAACAAAACCTATCACAGGAAAAAATACTTTTGCAATTGTTGATGTTGGAGCAGGAAGTGTAGGCACTCATGAAAAAGATGTAATCGCAGGGCATAAATTTCTTCCGTCAAATATTGCAAGACGTCTAATTGATTCTGTTCTTACTTACCACCAAGAAAAAAGAGGAAGCCCCCCTAAAAAAGTAATTATTGCACTCCCAGAGGAATATTTTAATGAAAAAGGAGAAATTATAAAATCAAAACCAGATATACTCGGGCTTAGACAAAAATTTAGAAATGCTTTGAGACATGAACAAATTTTTCCTGTACCTTACTCAGCAATACACGCTACAGATTCCAAAGTAAATTTACACTGGAATAACTTAAAAATCGGAATTGGGCATAACGATATGTTATTTATTTATAACCCAAATAAACCAATGAATGTTTTATTAGAAAGAAAACTTTCAAGACATCTTACTACGATTGGTTCAAGAAGTTTTGCAGCGATTTCAGATAAACGAAAAAATGGTTCTTTTTTACTTGTAGCAAAAAGAGAATCTAAAACAGGGCGAGTTATTGTTCCAAAAAGAGGAAAAATTTTAATGCCCCAACATACTAACGAAATACCTGCGCTTTTAACTAATTCGAATAAAGGAATACCCGGAACAGGAGTAGTTATCAAATTACCCACTCCGATTGAATCAAGAGGAAAAGCTCTTCCAAGTGCAATTTTTTTAAATACCGCTAGTCCTTTTCAAATAAAAGCAGCTTCAAGAGCATTAACTAAACATTTTAATGCTGGCTCCAGAACATTAGCTACTGAACAATTAATTCGGCCAGCCAGTGTTAAAGGTTCTCGAGGAAGTCTTGAAATAAGACTTTATCACGCAGGAAAAACAAGCAAAAATCTTGTTCACCGGAGACGAAAATAATGTTTACTTTTTACCCTAAAGCAATAATTTTTGATTTTTACAGAACACTATATAATCCAGATTCAGATTCTTTAATTCCGGGTTCAAAAAAAATCCTTATAGAACTATCAAAAAAATTTCCCTTAATTCTTTATAGTAAAAATAAATTAGGCCGAAAAAAAATTGTTTCTAATTTAGAAATTACTTATTTTTTCAAAGAAATACTTATGGTTGAAGAAAAAAAACAAGAAGATATTTTTAACATTGCAAAAAAATTAAAGATTAAAACAAATGAAATTCTTATTATTGGCGATAGAATAAACTCCGAAATTTTTACAGGTAAAAAAGCAGGATGTATGACCTTGTGGTTTAAAAATGGAAAATTTAGTGAAGAACTTCCTAAAAATAAAGAACAGAAACCAGATGCAATTATTTCAAAATTAACAGATGCTCTTTTATTAATTAAAAAAAAGTAACGCGGTGAGAGGGATTCGAACCCTCGTATCCGTGAAGAAACACGCTAATTGGACAAAAATGTTTGATCAGTTCTCTTTATTTTTGATCAAACTTTTTTCCTTTCTCTTTCAAAGAGAAAGAAAAAGTTTGTTTTCCAAGCGTGCGCATTTGACCACTCTGCCATCACCGCAACGTTTGCGATAGCTGATGCCGCGCACCATCTTCGCATTAAAAATGCTCGATGCTACTTGACTCAACGTTCATATTGATAATATAAATTAGCTTTGATAACTTTTAAAAGTTCAGCGTTTTCTATGCGAAGGAACAATTTCATCCATGTGTCTTCTTTGAGGACGTTCTACTTGTTTTTGTAAAGCTCTTCTTCTTGCTTGTTCACTGAATGGTTTTTTTGGACCATGCTCTATTGCCAACCTTGAACTAATTCTTCTAAAAATAACATTTAATTTTTCTTCAATTTCTTTTTGGTGCTGACTTGAAATAAGATTTATAACTTCTGGATTATTCATTAAAGGAATAAAAAATTCTCGGGGTTTTAATATATCGGATTTTTGAGCTTTTTTATAAGCAACAGCAAATTTTACAACTTCTTTAACATTAACTCCTTGTTGTGCAAGTGAATGTAATACCCCTGCTACTTCATTGAAAACATTTACTCGCACTTTTTTTGATTTTCCGGCTACTGTTCTTTTTCCAGTAGCGGTTTTGTAAATTACTCCACCATTAACCAAACGGTTTGTTAAATCAATAATTTCTTGCAGAATTGATTTTGCCATAATAAAGAAGTGATTTGCAAAGTATAAAAAATTTTGGAATTCTTAAAAGTAGTTAAATGTAAGAAGGGCAAACCAGGGATCTGCATCAAATAACACAGTATGGTTTACCCCCTTAACTCCCAATACGCAATACTAATTAACAGCTTAGTATTTAAATATCTTTTTGTTATTTTTTTTAGAGATATTTTTCTTTGATGAATGCTTCAATTTTATCAAAAGCAGAATTTAAGGTTTCTTCAGGCGGAAGAAAAACTACTCTAAAATGATTAGTGCCTTCTTTTTGCCCAAAACCAGAACCATAAACCACAAGAACCCCAGTTTCTTTTAATAAATCTAAAACAAAATCTTTATCTGATTTTATTGAAAGTTCTATTTTTGGAAAACAATAAAATGCTCCTTTTGGTTTAACACAACTAAGGCCATCCATTTCATTTAGTCTTTTATAAGTTAAATTTCTTCTTGGAAGAAGTTTTTTCATTAATTCTTGCACATGATTTTGAGGACCATTTAATGCGGCTTCTATTGCAACTTCTGTTGGACCAACATTACTAAGTCTTAATCTGCAAAGTTTTTTTATTGCTTCAAAATAATTGTCAAGTGCGCCTTCAGGATCATGTTTGTACATCCACCCGCCTCTAAAACCAGGGGCTAAATGTGTTTTGGAAATACTGCCAAATGAAATTACAGGAACATCTTTTGCTATTGATGCCATTGCAGTAAATTCTTCACCATCATAAAGTAATTGGTCATATGTTTCATCAGAAAAAATTGGTAATGAATATTCGCCTGCAATATCAATTATTTTCCGAAGGTGTTTTTTGTTGGTTACTGAACCCGTTGGATTGTTTGGATTAATTGTTACTATTCCGCGTGTTTTTTCATTTATTTGTTTTCTTATTGATTCAGGATCTGCTTGCCAACCATCCTCTTCATTTAAATCATATTCTTTTGATTCAGCGCCTAAAAAATTTAATTCACCTTTATAAATTGAATATCCTGGCCGAGGTAATACAACATTTTCCCCTTGATTCATCAAGGCTTGTAATGATAAAATTATTGATTCGCTTCCACCAACCGAAATAATGACCTCGTTGCTTGTTATTTCTTCACAATTCATTCTTTTTGCATAATCCGCAACTGCTTGTCTAGTGGATTCGTTTCCAATAGCATTAGTATATCCTTCACATTTTTCTTTATTTTCGTTAATTGCTCTCCAAATATGTTCAGGAGTACGATAATCAAATTTCATTGGGTCTCCAATATTAAGATAAATCACTTTTTTTCCAGTTTTTTCAACTTCTTGAGCTATGGGCACAATGTCCCTTATCGCGTGTTTTACATTTTCAGTTCTTTTTGCAGGGATAACTTTTTTCATATTAAAAATAAAGAAAGGAATTATTTTTATTTAGACGTTTTTGAATAATATACAAAATCTTTTATACTGCTTTTTCCTTGGTATTTTCATGTTAGAAAGCATAAAAAAATTGGGTTTAAATGAATATGAATCCAAAGCATATTCAGAATTATTAAAAAAAGGAAATGAAAGTGCAGTTTCTATTAGTAAAGATTCAGGCATCCCCAGAGCAAGAATTTACGATATTTTATTTTCACTTGAAAAAAAAGGTTTTGTTATGCGTAGTACTTCAAAACCAATAAAATTTGGAGTAATAAAACCCACTAGTGCATTCAATAAAGTAGCAAAAGAAAAAAGAAACGAATTAGATCAACATTTAGAAGAATTTAAAATAATTGCACAACAATTAGAAGATTCTTCAGACTACAGTTCTAACTTAGGGGAAGATTCTGCTTGGACACTGGAAGGAAGAGATAACATTTATACAAAGATTAGT
>CAZHFT010000026.1:0-4912 GCA_964531875.1 uncultured archaeon
AAAAAAAACAAAAAATTCTTAACGGGAAAGTAATTGCATCCTTATTTTTTGAAGTAAGTACAAGAACAAGACTTAGCTTTGAAACAGCAATACAAAATCTTGGAGGTAGAGTAATTGGCTTTGCTGATGCAGGAGTAAGTAGTTTTAAAAAAGGAGAAACATTAAGCGATACAATTCGCATAATTGAAAGTTATGCAGATATAATTGTAATGCGTCATTTCATTGAAGGCGCTGCAAAAAGAGCAGCAGAAATTTCAAAAAAACCAATTATTAATGCAGGAGATGGCTCAAATCAACATCCCACACAAACATTACTTGATTTGTATACTATAAAAAAAGAATTTGGAAAAATAGATGGGATTCGTATTGCAATGGCAGGGGACTTAAAATATGGAAGAACCGTCCACAGTTTAATGTATGCACTTGCAAAATTCAAAAATGTAACTGTGTACTTAATCGCACCAGAAATTTTGAAAATGCCGAGACACATAATTGAAGATACTAAAAAATCTTTAAAAATTTTTGAAACTAATAAATTAGAAAAATATCTACTAAAAACAGATGTGCTTTATTCTACAAGAATACAAAAAGAAAGATTCCCTGATGCCACAGAATATGAAAAAGTGAAAAATGTTTATGTTATTTCAACAAAAACAATTAGTAAAGGAAAAAAAGGAATAAAAATAATGCATCCCTTACCAAGAGTAAATGAAATTACTACTGCAGTGGATAAAACAAGTGCTGCGCTTTACTTTGAACAGGCTGCAAATGGAGTGCCTGTAAGAGAAGCATTACTAACAATGTTAAAGGATGTGAAAAAATGAATTGTAAAATAGGTCCATCGAGCACAAGGCACTCTTATGAGTACAGGCGAAGATGGCCCGCGATGTCAACGAACGCAAACGTTGTGGAGGTGGAAGAATGACTAATGAAATTAAAATAGCTCCAATAAAAAATGGAACTGTACTTGATCATCTTAATTCAGGAGCAATATACAAAATATTACAAGTTCTTGATTTAACAGAATACACAGTTACTGCTGCAATGAATGTTGAAAGTAGAAAAGCAGGAAAAAAAGATGTAATGTTTATTGAAGGAAAAGAATTAAATGAAAAAGAACTTGGAAAAATTGCTTTACTTGGAAAAGGAGCCACAGTAAACATAATTAAAAATTCAAAAATAAAAAGCAAAACAAAATTAGGTTATCCAAAAAAAGCAGAAGGAATACTAAAATGTATTAATCCAAAATGCATTACTAATATGGAAACGATTCCAACAAAATTTAATATAAAAACTGACCCCTTAGAAGCAAAATGCTTTTACTGCGAAACACAATTAAATGAAAATGAAATAGTTGAATCAATAAAAAAGTGAAAATATGCTAAAAACAAATTTCCTTGGATTGAAACTAAAGAACCCTACTGTTCTTGCATCAGGAATAATGGGAATGAATGAAAATTCATTAGAAAGATGTGTAGATGCAGGAGCAGGAATGGTTACAACCAAAAGCATTGGTCCAGAATATCGAAAAGGACATAAAAATCCAAGCGTAATTGAACTTGAACATGGTTTTCTAAATGCAGTTGGTTTGCCAACTCCAGGATATAAAGAAACTAATGATGAATGGGAAGAACTAAAAAAATTTAGTGTACCAGTAATTGCAAGTATTTACGGCGGAACAATAAAAGAATTTGTAAAAGTAGCTGAATTTATTACTGAAAAAAAACCAGCGATAATTGAATTGAATATTTCTTGTCCAAATTCAGATAAACACGGAATGTTATTTGGAACAGAACCAAAAATTGCAGGAGAAGTTGTAGCCGAAGTAAAAAAAGTAACAAAAAAAATTCCAATAATGCCAAAGCTAACTCCAAATACGCACCTACTAAAACAAGTAGCAAAAGAATGTGAAGCACAAGGCGCAAATGCAATAAGTGCAATTAATACTGTAGCGGGAATGAAAATAAATATTGAAGCAAGAAAACCAGTATTGAGTTTTAAAAAAGGCGGTTACTCTGGACCAGCAATAAAACCAATAGCAGTAAAAGCAATTTATGATTTATATGAAGAACTTGAAATACCTATTTTAGGAATGGGTGGAGTAACAACTGGAAAAGATGCAATAGAATTAATTCAAGCAGGAGCAACTATAATAGGAATAGGTACTGGAGTTTATTATCGAGAAGTGGAAGTTTTTGAAAAAGTTTGCAATGAAATGAAACAATGGATGAACCAAAACAACGTAAAAAAAATAAGTGAATTAATAGGTGTAGCACATGAGTAAAGAAATTGAAATGGTTACAATAACCAAAATAGTTAAAGAAAATGATTCACATAAAACATTTTATTTTAATAAAAAAATAGAGATGAATGCAGGACAATTCATAATGGCTTGGTTACCTGAAGTGGATGAAAAGCCATTTAGTCCATCAGCATTAGGAAAACAATTAGGGATTACGGTTCAAAAAAGAGGAAACTTTACTTCGAAAATGTTTGAATTAAAAAAAGGAGACAAAATAGGAATTCGCGGACCATTTGGACACGGGTTTGAAACAAAAGGAATAAAAAAAGCAATAATTATTGGAGGTGGTTGTGGAGCAGGGCCATTAAGAGCATTAGCACAACAACTTCAAAAAAATAAAACAAAAATTGATTTTATAATTGGTGCAAGAAAAAAAGAATTTCTTTTATTTGAAAACGAACTCAAAAAAACCACTAACTTATACATAACTACTGATGATGGTAGTAAGGGTGAAAAAAAATACCCTCATATTCTTCTTCAAGAATTACTTGAAAAAAAAGACTATGATATGGTTTATTGTTGTGGCCCAGAAATAATGATGAAAATGGTTCTTGGAGTTTGTTTAACTAAAAAAGTAAAATGCCAATTGTCCCTTGAAAGACACATGAAATGTGCCATGGGTTTGTGCGCTCAATGTATGGTGGGTAAACATAGAGTTTGTGTTGAAGGTCCAGTGTTTGATTCTGAAAAACTTAAAAAATTAAAAGAATTTGGAAGAGTTAGTTATGATGAAGCAGGAAAAAAAGAAATCTTTGGAAAATAAACGCAAAACTCTTGCGTTAAATAATGGAAAAGTGTTCATTAATGGAAAACTTACTCAAAAAAATATTTTAATTGAAAAAGGAATTATTCTAAAAATTTCTGAAAAACCTTTCACTGCATTTAAAGAAATTAATTGTAAAAATAAAATTATTTTACCTGGAGCAATAGATGTTCACGTTCATTTTAGAACCCCTGGATTTGAAAATAAAGAAGATTGGTTTTCAGGTTCTCTTGCAGCACTCCACGGAGGAGTAACAACCGTAATGGATATGCCTAATACAAATCCTCCAGTAATAACCGTTAAAACTTTCGAAAACAAAAAAAAGTTTATTGCAGAAAACGCAATTGTTAATTTTGATATTTATATGGCTGCAACCAACGACAATATTAATGAAATTAATAAAATAAAAAATCTTAGAGGAGTAAAACTTTATTACGGGTCTACTACAGGAAATATTATTCTAAATCAAGAAGATAAAATAATTGAATTATTTAAACTTTCAAAGAAAAAAAACTTTGTTGTTGTGGCACATGCTGAAGATGAAACTGAGATTCAATCTAACTTAAAAAAATTTGCTAAAGAAAAAAATCCAGGAGTACACCCGAAAATTAGAAATGAGGAAGCTGAAGCAAAAGCAATTAAAAATCTTTTAAAATTACAAAAAAAAATCGGAAACAAATTACATATAGCACATATATCTTCTGCAAAAGGATTAGAGTTAATAAAAAAAGCAAAGAAAAGAAAAAATGGAAATAAAATAACTTGCGAAACAACGCCTAATTATTTATTTTTAGATTCTTCAAAATATCCTAAACTAAAAAATTTAATGAAATGCAATCCTGCAATTAAATCTATAAAAAATAGAAAAGCGCTATTTAATGGAATCAAAAATAAAACAATTAATATTGTTTCAACAGATCACGCGCCACATGAATTAAGTGAAAAAAATAAAACTTATTGGAATAGCCCTTCAGGAATTCCGGGAATAGAAACCATGTTGCCTCTTTTAATTAATTCAGTAAACAAAAAAGAAATTTCTTTAAAAAGAATTGTTGAACTTGTTTCGGAAAATCCAGCTAAAATATTTAATTGGAAAAATAAAGGATTCATAAAAAAAGGTTTTTCTGCAGATTTAGTAATAATCAACATGAAAAAATCATTCACCATAAAAAATAAAGAATTATTTACTAAAGCACAATATTCTCCATTTAATGGACAAAGAATAAAAGGAGTTATTGAAACAACTATACTACGAGGGGATTTATTTGGATGAAAAAACTCAACTTGCATTAAAATTACACGAAATCAACGCCGTGAAATTTGGTTTATTTACATTAAAATCCGGTCTCAAAAGTCCGGTTTACATTGACTTAAGAGTGCTAATCTCTTACCCTGAAGTCTTAAGAATGGTTGGAAAAGCTTTGGGTGAAAAAGCAGAAAAAGAAAACCTTTCCTTTGATTTAATTTCAGGAATTCCTTTTGCCGCAATAGCAATTGCTACTGCAGTTTCTCTTGAAAAAAATTGGAGAATGGTTTTTCCAAGAAAAGAAGTAAAAACTTATGGAACAAAAGCAAAAGTTGAAGGCAAATTTGAAAAAGGCGAAACTTGTCTTGTGATTGATGATTTAATTACAAATGGAGAAAGTAAATTTGAAGCAATTGAACCACTTGAAAAAGAAGGTTTGAGAATCAAAGATGTTCTTGTTTTAGTGAATAGAGAACAAGGCGGAAAAAAACAATTACTTGAAGAAGGATATCATCTCCATACGGTTTTTACTGCAAAAGAATTACTTGAAATTCTTTATGCAAACCAAAAAATAAGCGAATTAATTTATGAAAGTGCAAAA